>JAUXHF010000191.1 GCA_030621685.1 Spirochaetota bacterium | reverse complement strand
GCTTGGGCATGCAGCCGGCCTTGCCCAGCAAGGCCGGTAAAACTTATAGCCATGAAAAATGTTATGAGCATGGCCATCCAAGCCCGAACATTCCTTGTTTTTCTTTTCATTTTCACATTTTTGCCTATCAAAATCTATACGAATTGTTTATACGTACGCTCTATGTTATTTCATCCATATTATTTTATTATACGTTCATTCATTCAAAAGTAAGCTAATTTGCTCACGGCATTACTCATGGCACTCACGGCACTTTGGTAGCCAGTAAAAAACTTTAGAAAGCTGCTTCAAAATCAAGGACGAAACTTGGCACCTTGTTCTTGTTATGTTCATATAAAGCTAAATTTCTAGCTTCTCTGTCATAGATAAACCGCCAAGACCAATAAAAACGAATAGGTAGAAAAGAAAGATTTATGCGAAATCCAAAACCCGTAGAATAGAGGAAGTTATTAAAATCGAAAAGAAAAGCAGCACTAGAAAGAGCTGACGAAACTTTTCTCGTAGAAAGATTTCCTATATCAACAAAGTATACGACTTGGAAAAGCTCCACTGGCAGGGCTATACGGAATTCGAATTTATGCAGGATTGAAGCCTCGCCATAAGGACGGTCATCCTCGGCAAAGAGTGAATTCGAGCCGAACCTAGCACTGCGAAAAGAACGAATATTATAAAAACCCCAACCACGAACATCTACCTCTCTAAACCGATAGTATAAACGTTCATTGTAGGAGAATTTCCCATACAAAGGAGCTCCCTGGGTGCGAAATTCTCCCTCGTAAGCAAAAATTAATGACCATGATGATCGCAAAGAAGGTATCACGATGCTAATAGGCGAGTAAAGCAGCTCGGTCTTCAGCCTATATTTGACAAGTTTATAACCTCCGAAATAAAACGAAACACTGGCCAAGGCTAGCGTGCCAGAACTAGGATTAATTCGCGAGTTACGTGTGTCTCTATCTATGGCCAATGTCAATATATAGGTAAGCAAAGTATCGTTAATGGGTGGTGTCTCATCAAATTTATCTTTGTTCTCATCATAAATTTCTTTCTGCGTGTACTGCTCTGGAAAAATAGAAAACGACTGCAGGAACTCACGAGTGTAATCTACACTAATTGTCTCTGTGACCCTATACCAAGTAAGAAAGCGCTGCCCTGAGAATACTGAAAAAACAGTGCTGTCTTGAGTGTATTTTATTGAATCGCCGCCTTTATTAACAATATCTCCAGATCCCCCGCCCGGGAAATCTACTGTTTCACCTTGATTCAAATAAAAATCGTAATAGTATTTTCCGTATAAAAAACTAGCCCCTAAAGAAACAGGATACCCTAAAAACCAAGGTTCAATAAAAGAGACTTTAAATTCTTTTACAAGCAACCCATAGCGCAAAGTGGCAGAAGCACTTTGGCCTCTTCCCAGAAAATTGCTTTCTTTGATCTGCAGTTGAAAAGAAAAACCAGAAAGCGTACTGTAGCTGATCCCCCCAGTTACAAGGCCGGTTTGTTTCTCTTTCAGATTTATCGTAAGATTCATAAGCCCCTCACTAGAACCCACAGAGAAGTCCGGCTCTACCCTAGAAAAAAAATCGAGGCGCTGAAGTTTGATAATCGAATTACGCAGCTTTGTAATATCAAAAATTTCACCTTCTTCAAAAGCTAGCTCACGCCGAACTACCTTATCTTTGGTTTTTAAAAGCCCACGGATGTAAATGTTTTCCACATGCGCCTTCGTCCCTTCATAAATATCAAAAACGTAGTTTACAATATTCCCGTCTTCCACTGTCTCCACCGGAGTGATTCTAGCAAAAATATAGCCCCGAGACCGATAAAGCTCATACATCTGGGCAATATTTCCATCATGCTCGCCCTTGTTAAAGGCCTCTCCAAAAGTACGTTTAAACCCCTTAGTCAGAGTTTTTTCAGAAAATATAGTATTTCCCCTCACGCTTAAAGACCCAAAGAAAAACTCCTTGCCCGGATCTATTTCCAGCTTTATTTTTAATTGTTGTAGGAATTGCCTAGATGGCTTTCTCCAAGTACGCTGAATATCAGTATGTATAATCTTTGCACGCAAATAGCCTTCATTTTGGTAGGTGTAGATTATTTTCTGTTTATCCGCTTCAAACTTAGCCGGCGAAAACGTTCCCGTGCGCAATCCCGAACGTTTCTTTGTCTCCATAAGTCTTCTTAGTTTTTTTGGTTTAAGAAGCATCGCAGGCTCATCGAAAAGAACTTCTTTAACCACAATACGCGAGCCTTCCTCAACGAAGAATTCCATGTCTATAATATTTTTTCCTTCCCGAGGCCGCAAGCGAACTTCCACCAATGCATTAAGAAAGCCCTCTTCTCGATATTTTGCCAAAACCGCCGACCTAGCTGTAGCTAAGTCATTTTCAGTATACGGCTTGCCCGCAGTAATCGAAAGTTCATCTTTCAGCGTAAGCCTTGATACATGACGATTGCCATAAAAAAATAAGGACCCAATTACAGGATATTCTTCTAGCTGAATTACTAACGTTACAGGAAGCTCGTCCTCAAAAAGCACGTCATCATCTTCAGCCAGTTTTACGTAAAAACGAATATCCTGAAAAAATCCCGTTTCATAGAGTTTTTTGAAATTTTCCTGTAAAATCTTACTTGTAAGCAGCTTGACTTTTTGTAGCTCCAAAAACGAGAGAATCTTCTTTTCTTTAAGCCTACCCGTGTTTTGTATCTCTATGCCAGCTAAGCGCCTTTCCCTGTAATCAAGAGTACCAGCATTTGCAGGAACACTTTGCCCATATAGCTTTGATCCTAAAGAAAATAAAGGGGCAGCGGCCTTCTCTAAACTCCCTATCTCAAGTGAAAGTAAAAACAGAAATATGAGGGAGATGGAAAAGCTTCTCCTAAAAAAACGTAACAGAGAGAACACTCTTTCTGAAAAATGTGAAGAAAAAACCATAGAAATAAGTATGAAACCTTCGTTAATTGTACAATGAATATGGTTAAAAAAACATAAATGACCCTGCAAGAAACTAGATTAGAACTCGACCTAAAGAGATTTCCCTAAAATATTATGGAGTTTTTAAGCGAGGCTATTCTACTAGGCAGGAAACCACTTGGTGAATACGATGAGTCATTAATATTTCTTACGAAAAAAGCAGGTAAAATACGCGTATATGCCCCCGGAATACGCTCTAAGAATTCTCGGCGACGTAGCTTGCTAACACCCTATGCATGGCTGCAAATTTACCTACAAAAAGAAAAAAAAAGATTTCTCCTCACTGAAATCAGTCTTAAGAAAGCAATATTTCCTTTATTTTCCGATACAGAGACGAAAGCAATACTGCCAAAGCATGAAAAACAAGCAAGCCCTGGCCATATTGAAGCCTTTGGAAAACTCCTTTTTTGGAGCGAAAAACTCCTGCCCTTCGAAGATACTAATAGCCCAAGTTTCATCCAAGCTAGGCTGGGCAAGGCTAAGGATAAAAACTTCATCGATGAACAAGAAACAGCTAGTCGCCTGTATAAAATTTTGCAACTACTTAGCCAGCAAGCTGCCATGGCCATGCCCTTAGCGGCTAAAAAACTTCTATATCCTCTTGTCTTACTGTACATTCAGGGAGAATTACGCGGATTTTACGGCTGCGATAGCTGCGGACAATACTGCTCAAGACGCTACTGGCTCTTAGCAGACAACAGCCTTGTTGGTCAAGCATGTGAGGGCAGCAAGTCTGCTATGCATGCCATGCAGTCAGAAGCCTTAGAATCTCCTCATTTTAAGGCTTCTGATTGTAGCCAGTTTATCCTCTCCTTACTAAACAAAGTGCATGAACTAGACCCTGAAGAACTTGATACCGCCTTGCGACTTGGGAATTTCTATGAATCTCTTTCTACAAAGCTTTCAGCCAAGCAAGCAAAACACTCGCTCAAAGATTTTTCCACTCTAGCCAGCTTCATGCAATACTTGCTGGAAAAAAAGCTGTTTAGTTATAAAAAGAAAGTAGATTAATAAAAGCACGCTACTGCAGTGAATTAATATAAACGACTTTTTTCGGTTATTCATGAAATTCTCGATAACAAAGGGCTTTTAAGCTATCAAGATCGCAGCAAAAAGCCTCCAGCAAGTTATCTTAACTTGCGTGAAAAAGCTGTTTAGTTATAAAAAAATGAATTAATATAAACGACTTTTTTCGGTTATTCATGAAATTCTCGATAACAAAG
>JAUXHF010000193.1 GCA_030621685.1 Spirochaetota bacterium | reverse complement strand
TATAAGTATACTTGGCAATTCGAAAAAGCATGAAAATTCTGCTCAAGCAAGAATATTTGACAAAATATAAATATTTTGAATATAGGCCATACAAGAGAAAGGATGCTAAACTATAGGTATGATTTTTGCGATACTTACAGCAGCCATTTTGTTTTGCATGCTACTCTCCTTTCTTTTCTCGGGGAGCGAGACGGGGCTTTTGGCGCTTTCTCGAGAAAGGCTGCTAGCCGATCTTTCTAACAATGTTGCAGATGCCAAGCGTCTGCGTCACTTCGCCGAAAACCTGCCGTTGTTTCTGGGTTTTGTGCTTTTCGGGAACGCGCTGGCAAACGTGGCGGCTACGTTTTTTAGCGTACGGCTTTGGGATGCGATTTTTGGCGATGCCTACTTTGGTTTTTATTTAGTTAGCTTTTCATTGTTCTTTCTGCTATCGGGCGAGATTTTGCCGAAGATTTTCTTCAAGAGTTTCTCGCCCAAGCTTATTTATGCCAGCAGCAAAATTCTTCGTTTCTTGTATTTTTTTTTCAGGCCTATGGTGCAGCTTATACTGCTCATCGGGAAAATTTTTGAGCGCGGCTTTTTTTTCATGGATAAAGATAGCCAATCAAAACTTACTCCCAGCGCTCTTTCGCTAAGCGACTTCCACGATATTATTTCTGAAGGAGAGGAAGAAGGCGTCTTCAGTAAAGACGAGCGGCTTTTCATGAAAAACTTATCTTTGCTCTCAAGAACAAAAGCCGTAGAGGTGATGCAGCCGCTGGTAGATCTGTTCATGGTTTATAAGGCACAAGATTTAGAAAGTGTGCTGGAAGAAGTCAAGCGACTGAAAATAGTCTTTATTCCCGTTTACGAGGGGCGTATTGATAAGATCATCGGCTTTGTGGATATGTTAGAAGTGTTCCGTTCTACAAGAAGAGTAAAAACAGCAAGAGATTTTATGAGCCATGCTATTTATGTGCCAGAGAATGTCAGTGTGGCAAGTTTGTATCAGCGGTTTTCTATTTTCAAAAACCGTCTTGTGGTGTTGGTAGATGAATATGGAGGATGCTCGGGAATTGTTACGGTAGAAAACATCATGCAAAAAACGCTTACGCCGCATTTCTCAGAACGTGCTAGCGGCAGTGAGCATGTGGTTAAAATAGATGAAAAGAGCTTCTTGATGGACGCGGCCCTTGATATTGATAGGTTTAACGAGATCATGAAATTGAATATCGACAAAAAAGGCTTTGAGACCTTAGGCGGATTCTTGCTTTACCTTAGTGGCAAAGTGCCAGAAATTGGCGAGCGTTGTTATTATGGCAAGCTGGTGTTTAAGATTACCAAGGCCGACAAAACAGGCGTGGATGAAGTTAAAGTGAGCATGCTCCACGGATAAGCAGCCTTGGGCTAAAATGCCTTTAAACAAGCAAAGGTCTATGGCGATGCTGGCCTTGCCTCAGCTGAAATGAAGGAGCATAAAATGCCAAGTACCAAATACAGCCAAGCGCATAGGTTTTTTTGTATAGCGTAATTTCTGTAAAAGGTATTTTGCGAAAAGCTGGGTTCATTTTGTATTTTCTTTTATCTTCTTTATCAGGTAGACATGGCAAAAAGACCAAAACAAGCAAGCAGCGCTGGCAAGGCAAGTAAGGCGAGTAAGGCTGGAAATGCTTGGAAGAGCAAGCGAAAAGCAAAGAAAGCAGGGGCTTTTTCAGAGGAGCCAAAATCAAAATTCAAGCGCCGCGGGCAAAAAAAACGAGCTGGGAAACAAGCTGCTTTCAAACTTGGCCGAGGTGGTGGTGGCAGTAGCCGCCGTTCACAGCAGCCGCTACTGCTAGCAGCAAGAAGGGGAGGCAAGAACAGAGTTAAAGGCTATCTTTCTAGCGGAGACTATCCAGACTATAACGCCGATGAGAAAGAAGACCTAGCTATTTTGCTAGAACGCTACGGATACCCTAGGAATTTCCCAGAGGCAGCAAGGCTTGAAGCTGCCAGCGAAGCTGCTAGCTTTGCCCAAGAAATACTTGTTTGGCGGAAATTTAATAAGAATAAGCTGGCTGGAAAAAGCGCTGAGTTAGAACAAGCTGCGGCGCCGGCCGAGGCAGAAGAGGGCTGGGGGCTAAGCCGGCGATTGGCTGGCAGGAAAGATTATAGTTTAGACAAGAAAGCAACTATAGTCACGATAGATGGCGATGAGGCGAAAGATTTTGATGATGCGCTTTCGCTAGAAAAGCTAGAAGGGGCGACTGCAAAAACATATCGTTTGGGGGTACATATTGCCGATGTCTCTGCTTTTGTTCGGCCGGGCGCAACCTTAGAAAACGAGGCAAGATGGCGAGCGAATTCGGTGTATCCTCCGGGCATGGTTGTGCCTATGCTGCCGGCGCCGCTTTCCGAAGACATCTGTTCGCTTGTTCCGGGCAAGCCACGGCTAGCGCTGTCTTTGATTATGGATATAGATGAAAATGGCGAGGTAACGAGGGTTGTCGCTCAGCGTTCACTTATTGAAAGCAGGGCAAGGCTTAGTTATTTGGAAGTTGAGGCGCTGTTGCTGGGCAAAAAAAGCATGGCCGAAGATATTGCTAATCTGCTACGAAATTTATTGGCGCTGAAAAATATTTTGCAGGAAAAGCGAAAACGTGAGGGTTCGCTTTTCCTGCATAAAAAAGAGCAGGAATTTTCTTTTCATAGCAGAGCGAACGTGACGGAGGGAAAAGCGGAAAGCTTGGCGCCACCGCTGAAAAACCAGCACATCAAAACCATCAAGCTACGAGAGCGTTTGGAGAGCGAAAGCATGGTAGAAGAATGCATGTTAGTGGCAAACGTTCAAGCGGCGATATTGGTTCAGCAAAACCTTAAAAAACATGCCATTAAAAAACAGGTAAGATTTGGGCTAAGCAAGGCCTTATTCAGGGTACATGGCTTGCCAAGGCAAGAGGAGCTTGCTGTTTTTGAAAAAATAGCTCGGGTTAAAATTAAGCAGCAATTTAGCATGGGCAGCCGGGCGGATGAAAAAACAGGCAAAACCAAAACCAAAACATCTGCTGGCTTGAAAGGCAAGGCTAACAAAAAGCAAGCTAAGCCAGCGGGGACATGGCTGGCAGAAGATTTCCAGAAGCGGCTAAAAAATTCTTCGGCGTTTCCCTTTTTCAAGAAAGCTGAAAACCGCCTTTCTTTCTTATTAGAAATGCTTGATGATAGTTTTGAAAGAGCGCTACTCAGCCAGCATTTGCTGCGCGCCTTACCCGAAGCACGCTACGATACTGAAAATATTGGCCATTACGGCTTAGCCTTTAAGCAGTATTTACATTTTACTTCTCCCATTCGCCGCTATGCAGATTTATGGACGCATCGTTATATGAAAACCATGCTTTTCGGCTACTCTTATGAAGGGGTTATTTTGAAAACTACAGGACAAAGTCCAGTAGAAAAAACAGCGGATACAGCAAAGAGAAAGCTGGGCTTGCCTTTGCCCGTAGACATTCCCAAAGTGGCAAGATACCTATCTTTTATGGAGCGAAAGGCCATGGCCGCCGAACGAGAATTTGCCAAACTGAAAGTTATTCGTTTTGCTCTGGGGCAAAAGTCTCATATCTACAAGGTATTTATAAGCACGATATTGCCCAGCGGCGATTGTTTTGCTAGCTGCTTGCTTACAGGCATAGATGGGCGGATAAGCAAAGAGTCGTTAGAAGAATGCTGCCAGCTTCCTTTATACACGGAACTTGCCGAGGATGGCATGCGAATGCTTTGCAGTTTAGCAAAATTTGAAGATGCCTTTGGGGAAAAGCCAGAGGATGGTCCTCTTAAATCGAGTAGCCCTTCGGTACTCAAAACAGATTTTTTCAGGATAAAAGTTGGAGACTTACTGAAAGTGAGCTTAGGCTATGCCTCTCCTGAGGAGCTAAGGCTAGGCTTTCGGCCAATTGCTTTCATAGGGAAATAAGATTATTTTAGAAAAAGAAAATTTCAGAAGAAGACAATCTGGGGTTGCCAAGCGAATAGAAAAGCGATTCCATGCAGTCTCGGCAACTTCATCGAGTAGGGCCTTAGCGTCTTGAGCGCTGCCACTGCCATCGTTGACCGTGAAGCTAGCATGTTTAGCGGAAATAGCGATGCCACCTCGGCTACGGCATACGGCGTAGTAGCCCGGAGGGTTTTTAAATGCAGATGCTA
>JAUXHF010000026.1 GCA_030621685.1 Spirochaetota bacterium | reverse complement strand
AAAAATACATTCTTAAAAAATTTCTGCTTACGCTCGCAAGCATTCTTTTTGTTTTAATTTTTCTTTTCGTACTGGTACGTTTCACTGAACGCGTGAACGATTTTATCCCGATAGCCTCGAAAACACCGTTTATTAAATTTGTACAGTATTTTGTCTATGAAATGCCGTATACGCTGAACTATCTTTTTCCGATAGCCTGTATTTTCTCGCTTGTATATGTTTTGGGGAAGCTTAATAATGACAGCGAGCTGATTATTTTTTATACTACGGGAAGAAAATTCTGGTTGTACTTGTTGCCGGTATTTGTAGTTATTTTTTTTATATGTAGTATCTTGTTAATCTTCGATAAGGAGCTGTTATATACGCCTCATCAAAAACATAAAGTTGTGGAAGCAGAGCTTTATGGAGATAGCTCGGAAAAGAATTTTCAAAACATTAATTTTGTGCAATTTGGCAGTCAAAATAAAATTTATATGATAGAGAAATTTATCCGCAAAACAGGGAGCATGACCAATGTTCGTATTTTGTATTTAGATGAGGATAATAATTTTGAAAAATTTGTTATAGCTGAAAGGGCAAAGAACTTTGAAAGCTCGGTTTGGGAATTAATTAATTTTTATAGCCGCAAACTTGTAGGCGGCTATGACATCCAATATAGCTATGAAAAAAACAAAAAACTTGATTTAGGCGAAGAGCCGTATCATTTTGAAAAGGCCAACTTTAACCCCGATGATATTTCTTCACGAGATATGTACAGAGAGGCGAAAAAGGTAGAACGTATTGGCGGAAATCATAAAAAACTATGGACAGATTTTTATTTTAAAACGGCCACTCCCTATATTGCGATTGTCATGCTTTTTTTAGCCTTACCGCTAGCCACGTATTCTAAAAACTCGATACTGGTGTTTTCATTTTTCTGGGTGCTTATAGTAGCCTTCGCGTACATAGCGACTATGAACGTAGGCGTCTCTTTAGGGCATAACGGTATTCTTCCGCCACTGTTAGCTGGGTGGTTTGGGAACATTGTTTTTTTTACGCTCTCGGTTGGCTTATATTACCGTTTGCGGAAATAAGAACCTATAAGTTTTGCTTATCTGGCAAGCTTCAGCTGGCGCGGAGTTTTTGCGTACATAGCTGGACTATGAACATAGGCGCATCTTAGGGTATAACGGCATTCACGGCATTCTTCGGTCGCTGTTAGCTGGCGTTTTTTTGGACATTGTTTGGGACATTGTTTTTTTTACGCTCTGGGTTGGTTTATATTACCGTTTGCGGAAATAAAAACTTATAAGTTTTGCTTATCTATAGCAAGCTTAAGCTGGCGCTGGCGCGGAGTTTTTGCGTAGATAGCTGGACTATGAACATAGGCGCATCTTTAGGGTATAACGGCATTCACGGCATTCTTCGGCCACTGTTAGCTGGCGTTTTTGGGACATTGTTTTTTTTGCGCTCTGGGTTGGCTTATATTGCCGTTTGCGGAAAGAAAAACCTATAAGTTTTGCGGCGCTTATCTATAGCAAGCTTAAGCTGGCGCTGGGGTGAATAGGCTCTATAAGCGCTGGGAGAGCAGCATAAAATTCACGCATTTTTTTTTGGGCATCCAGAACAGAAATTTCTTTAAAACATAGTTTTTGCCCGGGGCAGCATTGCGCAAGTGCAAAACAATCTAGAGGAATAACAGAACCTATTTTAGAATAGCCGCCTAAGGTTTGCCTATCTTTTAGAAGCACTATGGGCTGGCCGTCCTTTGGTATTTGAACGGCGCCAAAAGAAAGGCCTTCAGAGAGAATATCGTGTCTGCCATGGCTGGGGTGCATGGCATGGCCCTTAAGACGGTAGCCCATGCGGCTTATTTCAGAGCTTAGAAGATAGGTTTCTGAAAAAAATTTTTGTTTTTCGGCAGCTGTGAAAAAAGAATGCTGGTAACCAAGTACCGTTCGGAGGATGAGCCTTGTTTGGCTTGCTCCATAGCTTGGTATATATTGCTGCCGCAGTTGCATGGGTGCTAGTTTTGTAGATGCAGAAGACATGGGCTTGAACGGAAGAAAATCGCCATGTTGTAGCTTTTTGCCATGAATCCCCCCGATGCCCGGAACTTGACTGTGAACAGAAGTGCTAGCAAAGTGCTGTGCTAAAGTAAAGCCGCCTGGCACCGCTAAGTAGGCCCAGTTGCCTGTGCCTGTGCCTGCTGCTAAAGAGTTTTCTTGAGAGCTGCCCTGAAAGCCCAAAACATCGCCGGCGTTTAGCCGGTAGCTACGAAAGAGCGGTTTTAGTTTGCCGTTGATATGAAAGCCTAAGTCGGCGCCGCAGGCGGCCACCACAGTAGCCGCCGTGGCAAGCAGCGTTAAGCCGCCTAAGGCTACTTCTAAGGCATTCTTTCTGGCAGCGTTTTGCAAGAGTAACTGCGTAAGGCGAAACGCAAATTCATCTATAGCGCCAGAGCTGGAAAGACCCTTAGCTGCCAAGCCCGTCCTTCCTAAGTCTTGCACTAAGCTAAAAAAACCCGGCTTTATTATCTTAAATCCGCTTTGCATACTAAGAGAAAAGAGTTTAAATAGTAAAGGATGCTTTCTTGCTGGTGGAATGCAGAGAGGCTTTTTTGCTGATGGAATGCAGGAAGGCTTTTTTGCTGATGGAAAAAAACTGGACGCTATCACCAACTTCCAGCGGGCATAGCCCGGGCAGAGCCGGATCGAACATTTTCATAGTGGTTTTCCCAATAAGATGCCAGCCCCCGGGGCTGGCTAACGGATACACGGCAGTCTGCTCGCCGGCTATGGCTACCGAGCCTGCTGGCACATGCTTGCGTGGCGTTTTTAGCCGCTTAAGATGTAACCGTGGGTCTAAAATACCAAGGTAGGCAAAGCCGGGCAGAAAACCGATGGCATATACTTTATAGATTCGCTGCATATGAATTTTTATTATAGCCTCTTGTGTTAAGCCGGTTTGCCGGCATACGCTAAGCCAATCTTCGCCTAATTGGTAACATACGGCTATGCGTAGTGTTTTCGTGGCTTTGCGCTGCTGGCTTGCCTTGCTTGTTTCTAAAATTTCGCTGACCTGTTTCTGTATTTCTGCTTGCGAAAAATGAAGGGCATCGTAGCTAAGCCATAAACTGCTATACGAAGGCACAAGCTCTGTTAGCCCGGCTAGCTTACTTGCTTGCAGGCATTCATAGGCTAGCTGTACTTTCCCGGCTGCTTGCTGGTTTATTTTGTTGGGGGCTGCGGTGCTGTTATTGCTGTTGTAATGAGCAGGAGATTTTGGGCTAGCTGCCTTTGCTCCATGAAAATAAAGAATAAGCGAATTATAAGAGGCTACTTCAAAATAAAAAAAAGACTTGTCCATGGTTGTTACCGCTGTAATGAGTTTAAAAAATTTTGATTTTGAATTTGAGTTTGAGTTTGAATTTGAATACCGAGCCGTTTAAAACCTAGCTACTCTTTTTGTTAAGAGCTTTGTGACACTATTGAAGCAGCAAAAAGATGCGAGCTAGGCGTTTTAGCGAATAATTTTCCGTATTGGTCGAAGCAGAGACAAGGCCGTTTTGCCATCGCCATGCACGCAGAGGGCATCGGCTTTTAGTGAAAGCAAGTTTCCATCAATGGTTTCTATTTTTTTGGTTTCCATGAATTTTTTCAGCCTCTTGCCTAGGGCAGCGGGGCTTTGAATGAGCGCGCCTTGTTTATGACGTGCTAGCAAAGAGCCATCATGGCTGTAGGCACGGTCGGCGAAGATTTCGTAGAGCAAGCCAATGCCTTTGGCTGCTGCTTGCTTTGCAAAGTAGGCATTTTTGGGTGATGAGAGAAGCATCAGTTTCAGTTTTGGGTTGTAGGCTTTTATGGCTGAAAGAATGGCATCAAATACAAAAACGTCTTCCATCATGGCAAGGTACAAAGCGCCGTGAGGTTTTACGAATGAGAGGCTAACTTTTTCTGCCGTGCAGAAGCCTTGTAGCGCGGCGCATTGGTAGATGACTAGCGCGAAAATATCCTTGGGCGACAAAGACATAGCTCGCCTGCCGAAGCCTTGCAAATCGGGATAGCCCGGATGAGCGCCAATGCGCACGTTCCATTTCTTGCATAAAGATACGCTTGCCTGCATCACCAGCGGGTCTGCGGCATGGAAGCCGCAAGCTAGCGAGGCCATATCTAAGAAGGGCATGAGTTTCTCGTCTTCTCCCATGTTCCATGCGCCAAAGCTCTCGCCCAGGTCTGCTGTTTATTTGCAGTTTCATAGCTGCTCTGTGTCTGCCATGTGTGCCAATAGCTTTTTAGCTGGAAAGTCCTCTGCCTTTAAAATTAAAATTAAGATTAAAATTTAAGATTTTAGTATAAGGCTTAGCTCTTTTTTGCATGACCGAAGCTAAGGCTTTTTTGCATGACCCAAGCCAAGAGAGCTAGAGTCATAAGCGTAAGAAAAAACTGTTTCATATCTTTGGCAGCCAAAAGATAAAACGCTGAAGTAGCAAAACAGATAGCCACTAAGACAGCTCCCCAAAGCCTTGTTTTGCGAAAGCCGAGCAAAGCCGCGCCAAGCAGATGAGCCAGGCCAAAGATGGCGATGTGTATAGCCGTAAATCCGAACGAGCCGAAAAAGTCCATATCTTGTTTAGCAAGAAGAATTTTGCTAAACCCAGAAGAGCTAGCTAAAAATATCAAGGCAAACAAGACCATGGCATAGCCTATTTTTTTGAAGTTAATTGTATTCATAATTTACTATTTATATGGTGTTGCTTATTTTTGCTTTTTTTCAGCCTCTAATTTTTCGGCAGCCTCTAAGTTTTCTAGAAGATTATTTATGTTGTACTGAAGAATGTGGTATTTTATAATAATTACATTATGGTAGGGACCTTTCTTAGCTGGCGCTAACTTGGTGTTCAAATATTTTTCAAACGCAAGAAAAAATTCTTTTTCAGGAAGTAATTTTAGGTTAGGCGATGTGTAGCGTTTTTTTAAGTTAATAAAAAAGGTTGTATATTCACTATGTTGAAGCTTTATTACTGATTCAAACTTCTCTTCTCTTTGTTCTTCTGGAATATAATGTAATATTGGAATATTTAAATATCTCCCATAAATTTCTATTTTCATATAAAAATCTTTCGAAGTGATATTTAAGCTCTTTGCTTCTTCCGTTGCTTTTTCCGTTACTTTTTCATCCCATTTTCTTTCAAAAAAAGAAATCATGGTGGCTATATATTCGTTTAAGGCGGGTATTAATTCTTTATGCTCTTCTATAATATCTGAATAATAACGAGCGGGATTATAATGATTTGGATCTTTCTTTAAATCAGAAAAGAAGGAAGGCTGTTTACTTAAATAGTCATCCCCAAGGTCTTGCTTGCTTTTTGTAAAACAATTTTCTATAGCTTTTTTAATTTCATCTTTGGAAGCAGGAATTATGCTGTAAGGTTGTAAAAATAATAATATGCCATAGGCTTCCAGTAAATCATATACGTTATAAAGTTTAGATTTTCGCACACAATCCCATAATTCTTCGTGATTTTTCTTAAGCTCTTCTCGTGATAAATTTATTAAGTTTTTTGGTGATAAATTTAATAAGTTTTGATAGCCAAATCTGGCTACTGTTTCCTTAAGCTCTGCCAATGCCATTTTTAGCTCTCTCCTAACATCAATATTGTTTACCACAGCATCGTATAATTTTTCTTTCAATAGGCTGCCCCGCACTGGTGTGTAGCTGTGAACAGTGTATAATACTTCGTATAGTTTTTTTGTACCAGCAGAGAGTTTTTTTGGGTCCCGAGTATGTTTTAAGAATTCTTCCCACTTGTCTTTAGATAGGTTTCCACTTTTATCTAGAAAGAATATCAGGAAATAAGCCCCTATAAAATCAGAGAACCTATTGTTGCTACCCTTGTGCCTCAGAGAAGAATTTATTTTTTCAAGTTCCCCTATTGCCGTAGGTTCAAATTGCTCTTTGAAATATGCAAAAGAGCGCATGGCTTGTCGCAGGTTTCTTAAATTATTATTTCCATGTTCATCGTAAGTTTGCTTGATAATCCCTTTGTAGCCTTTGTAGCCTTTGTATATAGATGATGCTTTGGTATCGTTTTTGAAGAGCTTACGAAAACTTGTGTAAGTATTGTCAAAATCAGAGTTTATTTTAAAAGTTGCCCCAATTATTTTCTCTTTATGCTTTTTGTTAAAGGTGACGTTTTTGGTATCATCATCATTTTGGAAGAGCTGCTCTTCGTTGGCAATCAACACTACTTTTTGCCCGTTATGCTCAACAAATTTGTTAATGTAGCCGAATAACTCTTTGCTAGGAATAAAAGATCTTTCCAAGTCATCAAAAATTAGAATTTTATCTTTAATTTTAGAAAACATTTTTAATACTTCTTTTAAATCGTTAAGGTCAATAAAAAATTTTTTTGAAAAGCTATTTCCAATGGAAGCAGTGATGCTAAAAGCTTTAGAAGATGAGATAGGAGAAAGTTTTGTGTATATTTCATTTTCTATATCTGAAATATTTTTCATGCCATAAACACTTATGTATAAAAATAATCCATCTAATTTTTTTGAATCATCTTTATTTTTACCTTTTTTGATTTTTTTGATATACTCCTCTATAACATCTTGGATAAACCATGTTTTCCCGCAGCCCCATTCTCCCGATATTAAAATAGCAGTTAAGGGCGGTGATTGGTCATCGAAAAAAGTTTTCAAATATTCTCGAGCGTGATTATTGGTGTTATTTTTTTCAGTCATATTTCATCCTGTATGTTACAAAATCTATAGTATAAGAGGAGTCTTTCATAGCTAACAGAGCTTGGACATGTAAGAGTTTAAAAGCTGGCGTAAGATAAGAGTGAGCGCCTAACGCCTAAGGGCCTATCATCTTGTGAGGTAAGTAAAACACTATTTGCGGAAAAAACGTGATGATCATGATGGTCAAAATCATGATGAGAAAAAACGGAAACGAGGCCCGCAAAATGGCGCCAATGCTCTCGCCTGAAATTCCTTGTAACACAAACAAAGAGAAGCCCACAGGCGGGGTTATCTGGGATATTTCTACCATAAATACTAAGAATATACCAAACCACAAAGGGTCATAGCCAGCCAGCGTGATGATAGGCAGCACTATGGGCAAGGTCATCACCACTATGGAGATGCCATCGAGAATCATGCCCAGTACAAGATACATAAGCCCAACAACAAGAATGAGGGATAGCGGAGAAAGTTCTAGGGTTACAACAAGCTGGCTTAAGGCGCGAGCTATGCCAAGAAAGGCAATGACTTGAGCCAGAAAACCAGCCGAGGCAATGATGAAACTAATCATGCCTGTTGTGATGATGGCGCTGAGCAGAGCTTGTTTTATTACGCTAAGGCTTAAGCTTCGAAACAAGGCTGCCAGTAAAACGGAGCCAAGCACGCCTAAGGCGGCGGCCTCGGTTGGCGTGGCAAAGCCGCCATAGATGCTGCCTAGAACAACAAAGATAAGGGCTAGCACGGGCAGAAGTTCTTTTGCAGCAACAAGTTTTTGTTTGAAGCTATATTGCTCCAGCTTGCCCGGCACAAGGTCTTTGTTTAAAGAGCTTCGTAGCATAATGTAGATGGAATACGAGAGGGCAAGGAGCAGCCCCGGTAAAATGCCGGCTATGAAAAGTTTGCCAATGGAAACATTGGCAAGCACGCCGTAGATGATCATGATGAGGCTAGGCGGTATGAGGAAGCCTAAAGTGCCGCTTCCAGCCAGCGATCCTATAGCTAAGCTCTTGTCATAATTTCTTTTCTTAAGTTCATGCAAAGTTATCTTGCCTACGGTGGCCGTGGTAGCCGCCGATGACCCCGATATGGCAGCAAATAATGAACAGGCTACAACATTGATGTGTAAGAGCTTCCCCGGCACCCTGTTTAAAAAGGGCATAAGACCATTGAAAAGACGGGATGACACTTTGCTTCTATACAAAATTTCTCCCATTAAAATAAACATAGGCAGAGCTGCTAAAGACCATGAGTTAAGCGTATCGTAAAACGATCCTGCTAAAAGATTACCTATTTTATCGTATATGGAAAGCGCTGGCGGCAGGTTGTGCTGGTAGATGAGCATGCCAACTAGGCCAGTTAGCATCAATGAAGCCCCTATCCAAAGCGAAGAGAGCAAGAGAAAGAACATGACAAGCAGTAAGATTAAGGCTAGTAGCAGGGGGTCGCTAATCAAGGTTTCTGCCTCCATGTCATGCCAAGCTTTAGCATATAGGCCGCCACCGCTAGTAAGAAAAATAAAATTCCGATGGGCATGGCTAGCTGCGTTTTATAAATGGCTGTTTGTGAAACACCTGTGGAGACCATTTCTAAATCATAGGAGTTGTACACCAAAATAAGCGATCTGTAGAAAAGGAAAGACAGCAGAAGAAATAATATCAAGGCGAGTGAGAAATTTAAAAATTTCTTTGCCTTCCCTGATACGCGCGTGGAAAGTAAGGTTATTTGAATATGGCCTTGCTGGCTGAAAACGTAGCCCAGACCAAGAAATACCGAGGCAAGATAGAAATAACCGCTATACTCATCGGCAATCAAGGTGGAGCTGTGCCAGAGCGCGCGCAGCAGGATCTCGCTAAGCACCAGCAAGCATAGGGCTACAACAGATAAGCTAGCGGCATAGCCTGCCCCTAGGCTTAGTTGTTGTAGAATTTTTTGCAATTTTCCCATTTTAAAAAATCGGTAATTCAAAAACTGGTAAAATCAGCAAAGCCCGCCCCCGCCCGATGCAGGCTTATAGTAGCCTTTTACTGAACGCCGAGAGTACCATAGTATGTAAATGTTCCTAATCCAAAATGCAAATGCTCAATATATAATTTATTTCCTAAATCTATTTTTATATATCCAGCGCCACTTAATGCGGTGAAAATAGTATATATACCACTTTTAGAAACCGTAAGCAATTTATTTTTTCTTGATTTCCAAAAAATGTTATTGTTTTCGTCTGTTGTTATTACAACACGGTATTCCCGTTTTTCCTCTGGCTGTAATTCTTGCTTTTCAACGATTACTGTTCCATCAAGACTGGTTATTATTCCATCAAGAGTGGTTACAACTCGCAGGCTAGGAATGCCAATATGCAAGAGGCTTTCCGAAAATACAAATGAAAAAAGAAAGGCTGTTATTACCCATAATACGAATAGAGTTTTTCTCATAATTCTTAATACTTTGTCTTATCTTTTGTATTTTTATAGGTAGTAAAAATGTTTTTTAGCTGAGCATCAGAATCTTTCAAATAATCTTTTAGCAGGGTACTGGCAACGGCATCTAGTTTTTGTTTTAGATTGGCATCTATTTGATTTATTTCCAAGCCGTTTTGAAGCAGAGTGCTTTTGGCGCGCTCGTCTTCTTTTTTTGAGACAGTCCACTGAATGGCCTCTATTTCTTGAGCGGCTTTCAGCATGGCTTTTTTTTGTGATGGGCTTAGGCTGTTCCAGTAATCAAGGTTTATGGTGACGCCTTGCAAGGGATAAGCGTAATTTATTTGCGTGAAATAATTTAGGACTTCCCAGAATTTGCCATCGTTGCCAGAGGCCGAGGAGGTAACGACAGAATCCACAAGTCCGGTGCGCAGCGCCGAGTACACTTCGCCCCAGGGCAGAGCAATGGCGCTAGCGCCCACTTTGTTGATGAAGGCTGCCGAGTTTTTATCGTAGGTCCTTGTTTTCAATCCTTTGAAATCGGCCACTTCCGCCACTTTTTTCTTTGAGTAAAATCCGCTTGGCGGCCAGCTTACAGCGTAGAGAAACTTTTGATTCCATTTCTTAGCAGTTTTCTGGTAGGCTGGCTTAGATGCTTCGTACAAGCGGAAAGCCTCATCGTAAGAGTTGGCGATAAAGGGCAGGGCTGAAATCCCAAAGATCTTTCCGCCGCCGGCAGTGAAGGGAATGAACATATCGGTCATGGCCACGGTGCCATTTTTTACGGCTTCTAGGGCATCGCCTTTTACGAGGCTACTTCCGGCATGCACCACAATTTCCACGCTATTTTTCGAATATTTTTTTACCAGCTTGGCATATTCTTCGGCGCCTTTCGTGTGAAAGTTATTGGCACCATATTTAGCGTTTAAATTTAGTTTTACAGTTTGTCCGAGCAGGGCTTGCGGCCATGCAAGCGATAGCGATAGTGAGAGCATACCCAAGACTAGCATAAATGATTGTTTTTTCATGAAAAAGTTTTCCTCTATTAAATGAATTTGTTTTTGTAAGTAAGTATCTTAAGAATTTTTGCAAGAAAATTTGCAAGAAACTATTCTTAAAAGTTTTGATTTTCTAATATCTAGTATAACATAGATAACATAGCATGGGCATGAAACCGTAGGTTGTTTTTATTCTTCTTCGTTAGCCTAATTTTTGCTACTATTTTCGCTACTATTTTTGTTATTTTTTTCGGTCCTATATTTTATAATTTCATTCATGATAGTATAATAGTAGCATGGAAAACAAGATAATAGATTTCGTGAAACGTCCAGAGGCCATTATGCAAAAAGGCGATGGCATGTACCTCTACGATACGGAGGGCAAGGCCTACCTTGACATGTGCGCTGGCTGGGGGTCGGATATTCTGGGGCATAGTCCGCCGCTGCTACAAGAAGTTTTAGCGAAGCAGAGCCGTAAATTGCTTAACAGTGGCCCGTTGTATTATAGCGAGGAGCAGCTAGCTTTCGCAGCCGAGCTTTGCCGGGCATCTGGCATGGGGCGAGCTTTTTTTGTAAATAGCGGCGCCGATGCAAATGAAAATGCCTTGAAGCTGGCAAGAAAATACGGAGCTAAGGAGCGAGGTGGCGCATGCCAGCTCATCAGCTTGCAAGGCGGATTTCATGGGAGAACGCTTTCCATGATGGCGGCTACCGCCAAAGAAAGCTGGCAGAAATTGTTTCTGCCGCTGCCTGAAGGCTTTGTTCATGTCAAGCCGAACCTAGCAGCCATAGAAAAAGCTATCACGAAAAAAACATGCGCTGTTATGATAGAGCTTATTCAAGGCGAGGGCGGAGTGAACGTCATGGATGAAGCTTTTATTAAACAGCTGCGTGAGCTTACTAGCGAGCGGGGCGTACTGCTCATCGTAGATGAAATACAAACAGGCATGGGGCGTTGTGGCAAACTTTTTCTCTTTGAGCAGTATAAAATCCGCCCCGACATTCTTACCTTAGGCAAGGGCTTAGGCGCTGGCTATCCGATGGCGGCGATGCTCTGCTGTTCGTCGCTCAATATTTTTGATGCCGGCGATATTGGCGGAACCTTCAATGGGCAGCCTTTAGCGATGGCCTGTGGCCGCGCTGTACTCCGCGTGCTTGGGCAGAAAAACCTTGTGGCACATGCTGCAGAAATGGGCGAGCTTCTACAAAGTTCTCTGCGAAGATTAGGCAGAGAAAATCCTTTTATGGGCATTAAAAACATCCGCGGCAGAGGCCTCTTGTTAGCCTTTGATGTAGCCGAGGGCAAGGCAGCCTTGCTGGCTGATGGGGCCTTTGAAAAAGGGTTGCTGGTCAATGCGCTGGCCGCTTCAAGCATTCGCTTGCTGCCTCCGCTTATTCTTAGCAGGGCTGATGTAGATACGTTCATTCGGCTTTTCCAAGAAACAGCAGCAGAGGTTTTTAGTTAATTCAAGCCTTTGCTTGCTTGCTGCTGCCTCCGCTTATTTTTAGCAGGGCTGATGTAGATACGTTCATTCGGCTTTTCTAAGAAACAGCAGCAGAGGCTTTTTAGTTAATTCAAGCCTTTGCTTGCTTGCTGCTGCCTCCGCTTATTTTTAGCCGAGCTGAT
>JAUXHF010000341.1 GCA_030621685.1 Spirochaetota bacterium | reverse complement strand
TCTTGGGGGGAGAGTTTAGAGATAAAGCCTTGTTTGGTTGTAAAGTGTTTATAAATACCTTGGACATCGGTGATGAAAATGAGTTTTTCTGCCTGTATGGCGGTGGCAATTTTTAGGGCGACTGTATCGGCATTAACGTTAAGCGCCTGTTTATTATCCTCGCTGCTGGCCAGCGGCGAGATAACAGGGATAATACTTTCCTTGATGAGCGTGTTTAGCAAGCTGGGGTCTACCGAGCTAATTTCTCCTACGGCGCCATAATCAATGCCTTCACGCTGAAGTTTCTTAGCCGAAAGAAAAGAGGCATCTTGGCCTGATATGCCTACGGCATGTCCGCCCTCGCGTTCTATTTGGCTGACAAGAGTTTTGTTGACATGCCCCGAGAGAGCCATCTGTGTTATTTCCATGGTAGCGGCATCGGTTACTCGTAATCCTTCAATAAACGTATTTTCTCGGCCCAAAAGCGTCATCAATTTTGAGATATGCTTGCCACCACCGTGGACAAGCACTACAGAGATGCCCACAAAAGAAAGCAAGACTATGTCTTGAATGATGTTATGCATTAAGGCTTCCTCGTCTAATACAGACCCACCAACTTTTATAACCATTCGTTTTTTGTGAAACGTTCGTAGATAGGGCAGGGCCTCTATAAGAATCTCGGCTTTCGTCATGGTTTTTTTTAAGCATTTTTATAAGATTGACAAAAAACTATAACATTGACAAAAAACCTTCTAACTTCTCTAAGAACGGTTAACGAGGCTCTGTTCCAAGCTATCAGCATGGCCTAAGATTGTTATAAAGTAGTTTATAAAATAGCTTATAAACGTATATTTTTAATGTACTGTTTAAAGCATGTAGTCTGCTTAGCTTCTGTGGCGGGCAGAGCATAAAAGCTAGCCTTACAATTCGCTTATAAATATGCAAAGAGTATATCATTATGCAGTATATAATATAGGAAAATTTTATTTGAAGTGCTTATAACACAGCCATGCAAATGATTATAGCTAAAGTTTTTATAAAAATGTTCCGCCGATGGCTAAGGTTTTGCGTTTCTTTGTTTATGGGGCTAGTTATAGCCTTGTTTTTGTTAAGTGGCTGTGGCGAAAAAGCGGAAGAACAGCAGAAAAAACTGGATAGCAACCAAAGAAGCCAAGATGATAAGCTTCTTTTGCCAGCTATACGGATTTTCCCGCCGTCATTTTCTGTGCCGGCCACATGGCATGCTTGGGAAATTCGCAGCGGGGGAAAACCGTCCTTGCAAGTGGAATTTCATGGCGAAGAATGTTTCATGGAAAGCCCGATAAGGGCGAAAGCTGATTTTTCTGAATGCGAGGCTAATATTCGCAATTTTCTGTCGATGGAAGCGCTAGCAACAGAAATTTGGCAGCCGGGCTTAGCGGGAAGCGGGCAATCGGAGAGTGAGGCCTTTTTTGCTGCTTTTGGGGCAGGGCCTTCGTCTTGGCAATATGGGGTTACCTTCCAAGAAGCCGAGGGGCTAAAAAAGTTTCTGTTTACCGAGGGCAAAGTGGTAA
>JAUXHF010000392.1 GCA_030621685.1 Spirochaetota bacterium | reverse complement strand
CCACCATGCGTAAAGGGATTAGATGGGCATTTCCCGCAGAATTCGGCGCAAATGGCCTGATTCGTAAGGTTAGCTTTTATACCAAAAGAATTACTTTTCGCTCGACGTAAGTATACCTTTCCCATCAAGCTGGGGGGCAGTCTATCGGTGATAAAGTTAGGAATAAGGCGGATTATAGCGTTATTGTAATAGGCTATAGGTTTAATTATGCTTATGAGAAGTTCTATAAAGCTTTCTTTATGCCTTTGTTGTAAATTGAACATTTTTCTAGTAATTTTACCTTAGTAAAAGAAAGTGTAAGCTGCAGCAATCTTCTATAAGCATGCTAAGGACCAGCCAGCGTACTAGTTTTTTGCTATCAGAGCTTTCCAGTTTTTATTAGCACGAAGGATAAAAGCATCTTTATCTTTTAGCCATGTACGCTGAACGCCCGAGCTGAAATTTAAGTAGAGTTTGCCGTTATAGACTTCCCATGCTTTAGGCGTAATAGAATACAGTCCATTTTTTGCGATACCCCATGCACAATAGCCGCCGTATTGCGGAGCATATTTTTCTGGTTCTTTTTTAAACTTGCTTAAGTTTTCTGCACTGGAAAACAGCCATATGGCATCGTTCCAATGAAGAGAGTAGCGGACATTGCCTTCTACGGGTTTTTTTTCTGTGAAATAAGCCACCGTATCATACCCTAAAATAGCATAGTTTTTCTTGTTTTTCAGGGTGTTTATTTTATCGAATGACCATAGGGTGCCAATTAACGAGCCTAAGAAAACTGAGGATAAAACGAAATAAACTAGGGTTTTCGCTAGGAAAGGGAGCTGGTTGTGTTTTTTTTTGTTAATTTGAGCGGGGGTTATTGAAGCGGGAGTGTTTTTTTTCATGATTTTTCCTTAATTTTTTAGTTATGAACAAAGTAGTAATATTCTAGGCTTAGAGTAAATTCTTCATGCTGTATAAGCATGTAAGCATGTAAGCACTTCTATAGTTAGAACAACAAAAAAGTGTTTTCTTG
>JAUXHF010000043.1 GCA_030621685.1 Spirochaetota bacterium | reverse complement strand
TTGCAGCTTGCTTTTCTTTGCTAGAGAATGAGGCAACGAGGCAGGGCGAGCCGTTATAAATACAAAAAAAGAGAAACCTATGGCGCGAGTGTTTTTCTCGAAACTTTGTAGCTTTGCAGCTTTTTTGTAGCTTTTGAGAGTCTTAAGCTACTTAGCATAACAAGGAAGGCAAAGCCAGACATGGTAAGGAGCATGTCTTTGCTATCTTTGCTATCAAGCGTGCTCATCCAATAGCTGGAAAGAAAACAAAAGGAAAATTGAATAAAGCCCAAGACCGAGTTAGCCACGCCGCTACCCGTATGTTTAAACTTGCTTAAAAAGCTGGCTAAAGTATTGGGCAAGGTAAAACTCATGATGCTTGAATAAAAAATACAGCTTAGAAAGACCCCGTAAAAACCAAAATCAAATACGTAAGTAAGCAGCAAAAAGAGACTGGAGAGTACATGGGCATAGCCTCCCCAAAGAACCTTCTTCAAGGGAGGGAAGGAGTAAAAAAATTTAGCGTTGCAGAGGTTTATGCATACAGCCAGAAAAGCTCCGCTAGAAATAAGATAGCCGTAGAACTGCTCGCTTTTCCCAAAGTATTCAATGTATATAAAGGGGGAGGCTGTAAGGTAGGCGAAAAACCCTGCAAAAGAAAAGGACTGTATCAAAATGTGCATGACAGCGTTTTCGTTATTAAGAATTTGAAAATACCTACGAAAAAATGGCATGCTGGGAAGCGTCATTTTTTTGTTTTTCAGAATATGTATGGAAAGCTGCTTTTTTAAAAAAACTTGCACAAGGATAAACCCAAGCAGGGCATAGATAGCGAGGCTATAAAAAATGCTTTGCCAAGAAAAAAATTGTAAGAGCTGGCTGCCTATGATAGGCGCCAAAATTGGCGTGGTGATGAGCGTGGCTAAGATGAGCGATATTAGACGGGCACTTTTTTGCTTGTCAAACATATCGTTAATCAGCGGAAAAACTACGACAGAAGCTCCTGCGCCTAAAGCCTGAATAAACCTAAGGACTTGAAATTGCATGGCGGTCTGTGAAAATGAACAGAGAAAGCTAGCCGCAGAAAAAAGCAAAAGCCCCATGCTCATTACTTGAACGCGGCCCAGCTTGTCGGAGAGGGCTCCTAAAAATAATTGCGATACGGCAAAACCCAGAATGAAAAAACTTACCGTGGCCTCTATTTGGTTTATGCTAGCTGAAAGCTGCTTAGCGATACTGGGGAGGGCTGGCAAATAAAGGTGTATTGCGAATCCGGTCATAGACATCGTCATGGCTAAGAGCAGAATAAGAGTAATCTTGACTTCTGGAGACTCGGGAATTTCGCTCATTAAAATAAATTGATACGATACAAGTATTTGGGCCTTTGGACTTAGATGTGCTTAGCCCTGCTCGCCTGGGGCATATTTCTTTTTAAGCCTCATTAAAATAAGGACGCTAATAAAAGTTGCAAGCGCAGAGATGCTCATAAGAATGAGCATCGGCGAAGCATTCTTGCTGAGGGTAACACTTGCCAAATAACTGCCAACAAAAGCCAAGAAAAACTCTGTGAAGCCGAAAACTGAATTCGCTGTGCCGCTATCACCTTTTTCTTTGAATCTACTTAAAAAACTAGCTAAGGTATTGGGCATCATAAAGCCTAAAGTGGCTGTGTAACAAATGCTGAAGCAGGCTATCCACCAAAAACCTAAACCAAAGAGGTATATAAGGAAAAGCATCAATCCGAAAAAAGAAAACAAGAAGGCTGAGAAAATTGCCTTGTTGATAGGCTCTATTTTATACAAGATTTTGGCATTCACTATGTTAATCAAGGCCATGAAGATGCCACTTGTAGCTAGGAAATATGCGTACTGCTGTTCGTTGATGCCATAGTAGGTAATGTAGACAAAAGGCGAGGCTGTAAGAAAACTAAAGAATCCGGCAAAGGCAAAGGATACCATAAAAATATGTGCCAGAGAGTAGCGGTCTTGAAGCACTATAAGATAGCTACGAAAAAAGGTGATGAGCTGCGCCGTATTTGTTTTTTTCTGTGGCAGGCTTACCGCGGTCTTTTTTGTTTTTTTTCTGACAAAAAACCATACGCCGAAAACCACAATTAAGCTGTAGAGGCCAAGGATGTAAAATATGGCCTGCCAAGAATAGTAAAGGATTATCTGGCTGCCAATAAGCGGCGCTATAATTGGCGCTATTGTTAAGATGGCTATAATATACGAGATAACTTGGGTGCTTCTGCGTTTGTCAAAAAGATCGGTGACTATTGGAAAAACAGCGACTGAAGCCCCGCCGCCAAGTGCCTGAATAAATCGAAACGTTTGAAACTGCCAAGCCTGGGTGGCTATGGCACATAGGAAACTGGCCAAAGTAAAGAATAAAAATCCAACGATAATCACATTGGCCCGCCCCACTCTATCGGAAAGGGCGCCAAGAAAAAGCTGAGAGACAGCAAGCCCAAGAATAAAGAAACTTATTGTAGCCTCAATGTCATCAATGCTTAGGCTAAGCTCTTTGGCTACTATGGGCAGCGCAGGAGTATACATATCTGTGGCAAAGGCGGTTAAGGCCGTAACCATGCCTAACATAACAATCATAATAAATTGTTCTTTTTTCGATAATATCATTTTAGGTCTCTGTAGGCTTCTACAGTATTATTTGTTTTTGAATTTGTTCTTGAATGAATATATCTTATAAGGCTGTGCTTATAATTGGCTTGTTAGAATTTCATCAGAAATTTTTTAAAGAGAGCGAGAGCTTAGCTCGCTTTTTTATAGATGGAAAAGCATGGAATATTCTTTTCTATTTAGGCAAGAGAGTAATTGAAGAGAATCAAGGGGCTTAGATTTTTGGAATTTAAAAGCTGGGGGCCTTTATTAAAGATTTTCGTTTTTTATGACAAGCATTTTTTTAATTTGCATATCTTCCATGCTATGATGGATGCCGCCTGTGCCTAAGCCAGATTGTTTTATGCCTCGAAAAGGCATCCAATCGACTCTAAAGGCGCTATGATCGTTAGCCATTATGCAAGAAGCATCTAATGCTTTATATAACTTTAGCATAACAGAAATATCTTGGGTGAAAACAGCAGCTTGAAAAGCAAGGGGAAGTTTATTGGCCTGAGTGACAGCTGCATCTAGGTTGTTAAAAGAATATAGGGCAACGGCGGGGCCGAAAATCTCGGCTTTACTTATTTTGGAATGCTGGCTAGGGTTTTGCAGAAGGGTAGGCTTATATAAACTAGGCGAGAGCTTGCTGCCACCTGTAATAAGTTTTCCGCCTTCTTGAATAGCTTGGGTAATCCAAGTATGCACGCGGCCTACCTCGGCATGGCGAATTAATGGCCCCACTTCGGTATCTTTTTGCAGGGGGTCACCTACCTGCAAAGATTCAGTGGCCTTCTTCAAGGCTTCTGTAAAGACATCAAGAATATCTTGATGGACGAAAACACGTTGCACGGAAACGCAAACTTGCCCGGCATGGTAAAAACCACCTTTGACGATGGCGGGGACGGCGATGTCCAGCTTAGCATCTTTGGCAACGATTACCGGAGCAGCGCCGCCATGTTCTAAGGCACAAGTAGCGCCGGGTTTTAGCATTGAGCGTAGCATCCAGCCCACAGTAGCGCTGCCAATGAAGCTCAAAAATCCAATTCTAGCATCTTCAACTAATTTAGCGGTTAGGCTGTGATCGTTGGTGAGCAAGACTCTGCAAAAGTCCTCTGGAAGCCCTGCTTGGTAGAGAAACTCTACAATTTTAAAGCAGGAAAGGGGCGTAGCCTCGGCGGGCTTTATGATGATAGGACAGCCGCTTGCTATGGCAGGAGCCAGCTGATGCGCCACAAGATTCATGGGGTGGTTGAAAGCACTTAAGGCAAGCACCACGCCTAGGGGCTGGTAGGTCGTGATGGCTAGGCGATTGGCAGAGCTTTCGCTGATGTTCATGGGCACTTCTTCGCCATGTTGTGTGCGAAGTCGCTGGGCGGCAGAGCGAAAAGAGTCGATACAGCGCTCGCCTTCAACCATGCTATCTTGGTAGGGTTTGCCGCCCTCGGCGGCGGAAAGCAGAACGAGCTGTTCTAAATTCTCTTGCAAGAGCAGGGCTGTTTTCTCTAAAATCTCTATTCGTTTATACGGCTTTAGCCAGGCACGCTTATCGCAAAAAAGGCGATGAGCTCTGCTTAGAGAGAATTCTATTGCTTTGGCATCGGCTAATTCGACTCTGCCGAGTTCAGCGCCGTTAAAGGGGGCGTTTACTTGAAGTGTTTTGAGACTACTGGGTTTGGGTTTGTCGGCAAAAAAAAGATTATATTGTATCATTTTTGTTTCTTGTTAATTTTATTCTATGCTAACAGGGCTAATGTGCTAATGTGCTAACAGATGCTGTTTTTGTAGGGGTATTTTGGGCTAGGCTTTAGTGTTAGTGTTAGTGCTAGCGCATATGTCGCTGTTTTGCTTTCCTTGGGATATGTGCTTTTTGCTTATGGTGGATTACGGTAATAACTCCAAAACGAAGCCAGTTAAGCCCCTTGCATAAGGATACATGCAAGGGAAGCAACCATAAACGAAAGGTTAGCCATATCCAGCGAATATGAAGGGGGATAACCTTAAGAGTATGTTTTAGCAAAACAAACAACATTTTTAAGAAAATGTACGGTTTCATAGCGGGAAGGTTTTTTTATTCTTGAAATTTATAAGAATCTAGCGAGGGAATGTAGCGAGGGAATATAAGCAGGGGTATGAGCGAAGTATAGTTTTTTTATTCTTTCCGCTTTTTTCAAATAAGGCATGTTTTATTTTTAAGTTCTTCAATGAGAACTCGTTCATTCTCTGAATAATCGACAGGGATTTCTACGATATGCACGCCGGGCTCAAGAAGGCAGCGGCTAAGAACAGATTCTAATTCATTGGCAGAATTAACACGCGAGCCTTTGGCTCCGTAAGCCTCGGCATATTTGACAAAGTCGGGGTTACCGTAATCAAGCCCGAATTTGGGAAGCCCCATGCCGGCTTGTTTCCATTTAATCATGCCGTAGGCGTTGTCGCGCAGCACGGCGACAACCATGTCTAGGCCTAAGCGGACGGCAGTTTCGATTTCTTGAGAGTTCATCATGAACCCACCATCTCCGCAGACGCTGATGACTTTCCGCTGTGGCATAATGAGTTTAGCGGCCATTCCCGAAGGAAGCCCAGCGCCCATGGTGGCCAGGGCGTTATCGAGCAACAAGGTGTTCGCTTGGTAGCTGGGATAGTTGCGAGCAAACCATATTTTATAGACGCCGTTATCAAGTGTAAGAATGCCATCGTCTGGCATGACTTTGCGCATAACGCTTACCAGCCACTGCGGCGTTATCAAAGTTTTGCCGATATTCTTGTTAGCTTGTTCTTGAAAATGTTGAAGAAAATGTTTTTTTACGCGCTTGGGATAGGTGGTATTCCAGTCTTTGTTTATAGTTACTAGATCTGCCAGCCTAGAGACGCTGTGGGCAATATCGCCAATAACCTCTACTTGAGGGAAATATATCTCATCGACAACGGCAGCGAAAAAGTTTATGTGTATAACTTTTTTTCCGCCATGCTCCATGAAAAACGGCGGTTTCTCGATGACATCATGGCCGATGTTAACAACAAGGTCAGCTCGGTCTATAGAGCAGTGAATGTAATCATTGCTAGAGAGGGCGGCAGTGCCGATGAAGAGTTCATGTCTTTCATCTATGACGCCTTTACCCATTTGGGTATTGAAGAAGGGAATGCCAGTTTGCTGGATGAGTTTTTCGGTGCTTTTAGAAATCCGTTTCCTATTGGCTCCTGCGCCTATTAAGATAAGAGGGCGTTTTGCCGAGCTAAGCATTTCTGCGGCATGCTGAATAACTTTCTCAGCGGCTTGGGCGTAAATACGCCTGTTGGGAGTAAAGGGGATGGCATCTGTTTCTTCTTCGGCAATATCTTCAGGAAGCTCTAGATGTACAGCGCCAGGCCGCTCTTCTACAGCTAGCCGAAAAGACTCACGGATGATGGCGGGGATAGTGTTTCCGTGAACTATTTGGTGAGTCATTTTTGTGAGCGGTTTCATGGTTTCTACAATGTCAATTATTTGAAACTTTCCTTGTTTGCTTTTCTTGATAGGCTTCTGCCCGGTAATCATGATAAGCGGCATGGCACCTAGCTGGGCATAGGCTGCAGGCGTAAGGAGGTTGGTAGCACCGGGGCCTAACGTTGCCATGCAGACGCCGGCTTTTCCCGTAAGCCTGCCATAAGTGGATGCCATAAAACCGGCTCCTTGTTCATGCCGCGTAAGGATAAGTTTTATCTTAGATTTTCTTAGCGATTCTAAAATAGCTAAATTTTCTTCGCCGGGAACGGCGAAGATATACTCA
Source organism: Spirochaetota bacterium (assembly GCA_030621685.1). GTDB lineage: Bacteria > Spirochaetota > UBA12135 > COTS27 > COTS27 > JAUXHF01. The sequence goes on along the minus strand of JAUXHF010000043.1, from coordinate 4,209 downwards.
ACGCCCTCATTTTCTAAACATTCTATAAATAAATCTGAGGCTTTTTTCATAATAAATTAATTTTTCTTTGGATACCCAAAGGAATTTTAATACTTTGCTTAAACTTGTTGCTTCTATAGACTTTATTATAATGTAAAAATAATGCTAATGCTTGAAATATTCTTGAAATATTCTTGAAATATAGCTGATGAATCTGGGCTTAATGAAAAATGTTTAGCATAAAGGATAAATATTGAGAGTAAACATTCTTCGCAGATACTTCGCAGATACAAGGCCTTGGCTTATATTCTGCTAACGTATTCATAGACCAGAGTTTATAGAGCAGTTCTTAGTCCTTAGGTTGTTTTTCTTTGGCTATTTCTCTAATTTTGATAGATCCAAATTTTTTGCTTGCTACTTTATTTAAGCTCCTGCCATGTTTTTTTAAAAAAGAGTAAAAATAATTTTGCTAATATGAGAAATAAGAAATGAGAAATGAGAAAACAGCTTAAGAAATTTAGGGCCTAGCTAGAACGGGTATGAGAGAGCCTATGGCTTTTAAAATTGAAAGTAAGTTTCTATCATGGCCAGAGGGAGCGTCTATGGCCATGCCTATTGGCAAGCCATTACCATTACCATTACCGCTGGGACTGATGCCTATAGGAAAGGTTATGCCGGGAATGCCCACATTACTTCCGGGGTCGGTATTGCGGATGTAAGCTTGGAAGGTGGGCATTTGCTGGCCGTTCAGCGTTACACTCTCACCCGATGAAATATCGCAGGCTGTAAGCGCTGTGGTGGGGAAGATGATGCCGTCTAGGCGGTTGCTTTGAAAAAAGTTCTTATAGGCAGCCTGCAATTCTGGTCTCCATATATTGATGGCGTCTTGATAGACAGATTCAGGAATGGCATCGGCGCCTAACTGGCTTTGCAGAGCTCCTTTAACATCGGGGCTTAGCACTTGCTGGGCAAGTGTTTCGTAGCTAAGGTTGTAGAGGTTCTCTTTTAAGTAGGCGGGAAGCAGTTTTCTTACTTCGTATAAGACAATAGGAAAACTTATTTTGGCATTGAGCTCTACAAGCTTGGGGAAGGGTAGCTCTAAAATTTCGACACCGGCTGTTGTTAATTTTTTCAGAAAGCCTTCTGCAGTGCTTGCCACAGCCGGCTCAAGGTCAATCCAAAAAGGATTTCGTATGATGGCTAAACGTAATCGCTTCAAGGAAAGGTCTGGCAAGCTTGCTTTGATGTCTTCTTTCATTATTACGGCGTCTAATAATCGCAGATCCTCTGCCGAGCGTGTTATTGTCCCAATGGTATCTCGAGTGCTAGAGAGAGGAACAATTCCACTATTAGAGTAGCGACCGATGCTGGGACGAAGCCCGTACAGGCCACATAAGGCTGCTGGAATACGCACCGAGCCGCCGGTATCGGTGCCGAGTCCCGCTGGAAACATGCCCGCTGCTACGGCAGCGGCGCTTCCTCCCGATGAGCCACCGGGGATTTTTTCTTTGTTATACGGGTTTCGAACAGCCCCCGTGCATGCGTTGTTACTGGTGATACCAAAACAAAGTTCATGTAAGTTAGATTTTGCAGCGATAATGGCTCCGGCCTGCCTCAATTCAGCCAGCACTGGGCTATCGGCTTTGGGTATTTTCCCCAGCAAAGCCTTTGTGCCAGCCGAGGTAGGCAAGTCTATGGTGTTGATGCAGTCTTTTACAACAAGCGGAAGCCCTTCTAGTACGCCGGCCTTGCCAGAGCTTCTTTTCTCATCGGCATGTTTTGCTTTCTGCAGAAAAGCCTGTTCATTGAATGACAGAAGAGCGTTGAGGTCTTCATTCAGCTTTATCTTGCGGGCTAATGCTTTCGCATATTCTTCGCAAGAAAATTTTTTCTCTTGCAGGGCTTGTAAAACCTCGTGCAAGGGTAGTGCGGTAATAGTTTCCATGATGTATCCTCTGATTAAGTATTTTTAAGTATTTTTAAGTGTTTTTGTTTTTTGCGTTTAATTTTACTTTCTTAATAGACAAGCAGGCTGTTTTATGGCGAAGCTGAAGGTTTTGTAGGTTTAGGCCAGTATTCAAAACGTTTTTTGATGCTTAAAGGAGAGTTGCATCGAACAGTAGCACCGAAGAATTTTAAAGCGGCGCAGCTGACGTTTACAGCTGTTTCCAAGGTGGAAGTAAGCCAGCCGCCAGAAAGCGAAAAAGCATCGCCAGCAACAAAAATATTTTTTGGGCTAAAGTTGTCTGTTTTTAAGAAGTCGAAGTATAAGTCGGCATTGGGTTTGTCTTGTCCGGGATAACAAAGCTTAAAGGCACCGTAATAATATGGCTGGTTTAACCATTGAATATAGCAGAAGCGATCGTAATCAATTTTCCCGCTAGCTGTTTGAATGTTTTTTACGAAGGGCTGATAAAACTGCGGGACAGAGTTCTTTAGTTCCAAGAGCAGTCTATCTATTACGCTAGCTATGGGCGGTTTAGAATGTAAGCAAGTTTCGTTAAAAATTCCTTGTAACTGCTCGGCGCTATCATCCCATGTATAACTTAAGAAAACAAGGCCATGGCCATTGTTGCTATGGGGAGTGTAGTCTAAACAATACAGGCTTGTAAGATAAGAATCGCTTAGAATACATTGCGGAATGCTGGTGCTGTCTTTATAAAATTTGGTGTTTGTCCAACAGCCAATTTTTGTTGAGGCGACATTGTGAGTATTTCGAATGCCAATGTCGCAGTAAGATTTGCCTTTTGAGCTGAAAAACTTCTCTATATTTAAACGATGAGCCGCACGATTGCTCATGGCTACAATAAGCGCATCGGCCTGAAATACATCGGCCTTTGTTTTGGAGAAATTATAAGTATAGTTTTTACTCTTACTCTTTATACCAGCTTCTAAATGGGCATTGGGGTTATCAGGGGCTGGCTGACTGCGTACAAGTATGTGGCCTTGAGGTGTTTGCTCCAGCGCCGTAACCGCTTTGTTAAGTATCTGAACATTTGGTAATTTTTGCAGTTCATTGAATAGCCAGTCTGTTAGCTTAGATATTCCTTGAATATAAAGTTTTTGATTGTGTTCATAGCCGTTTACCACGATACGAATAATATCTAAAGCTGAAATAGGATAGAGTGCACCGAAACCACCAGAGCCAATGCCCAATGCCCCAAAGATAGAAAGCTCCTTAGCGTTAAATCCGGCGCTGCTAAGCATATGGTAAAAGCTTTTATTCCAATAAGTATGTATAAGTTGCTGCCAATTTCTAGTAGCTACTTGGGGGTTGTCTTGTCTGTTTTTTAATAGATCTATAAAGGTTTCAGAAATTCTCTCCCATTTTTTTTGTAGCTTGGCGAAAGGCGGAGGCGCTGGGCAGCCCTCATACCAAGGCAGGGTTTTGTTTCTATATGTAATTTCGGTATACGGCGTTTTCCCGGGGTCGGGAAAACGCGTGGTTTCTGTTAGGCCGGCTATATTGGCGTAGTACTGAAACAAAGGAGTAAGCGGAAAGCGCATAGCTCCCAGTTCTAATAACACATCGCCTGGTTCTTCCCAGTGGTAGCTATAAGCTCTTCCACCAATACGCCTGCTTGCTTCAAAGAGAAGAACTTGTAGCTGGCTATTAGCCCTTGCCGTTTCGTAAGCAGAGACTAGCCCTGCTACTCCGGCTCCAATAATTGCTAATATGCCCTTCCTGCCGCCATAGGCGAAAGGCTCTCCAGATTTAAATGAGGAAGGTTGCCCCTGCTTTAAAAAAACATCATATTTGTAAAGTGTATCTATTGGAGGCCAATACGAAGCAGGAAAAGACGAGTCTTGTTCTTTGTTTTCTAAAAAATTTGAGAACATGCCCATGATTGCTTACTCTTTTATAAACAAAGAATGCTTTGCTGGTGATACTTTAGTACGTTTTATCTTTATAGTGTACCCTTATTTGTAGTAATATGGATATGAACAAAGTAGGAATAAAGTATGAGTACATTATTATTATTAATACTTTCTAAGTATGTATGAAGTACAGAATATGAAAGCCCCGTTACCGATAGAGTATTTTACTTTAAAAAACAGAAAGGGAAAGTTAGAAGTTAGCTTGGTTGCTCGATTACAAATAATATATATCGTTTATTATTATAGTATTTATATACATTTTTAGTATGAGCATCGAAGTCTATCATGGTTAAGAGAAATGGTTAAGAGAAATGCTTAAGAGAAATGGTTAAGAGAAATGGTTAAGAGAAA
>JAUXHF010000082.1 GCA_030621685.1 Spirochaetota bacterium | reverse complement strand
AGCGTAGATAAAAACGAGACAAATAACAATGCTCCGCCATGAAGCGGAAGGCTTTGTTTGCCACTGATGAAAAAAGGCAAACGAGAAGCAGCATAAACTGCCGCATACGAGAAAAACTTAGAATCTTCTATGCCCCGAGGCTCTAAGTCTAAGTCTTGGCAAAACGGCAAAGGCTTTTCATGCTTCGTGCTGATATCTGAATTTTGTTGAGCTAGGTTTTTCTGATTATTTTCCTGATTATGAAAGCTCTTTCGAAAAATCCGAAAACATAGGCTGGCAGAATCTGAAGGCTGCTGGCTTTTAACATAACTCTTGCTAGCAGAATTATGGCTAGCATCTGCTGAGAAAACTGAATGTCTGCTCTTGCTTGAATGACCGCCGATGTCGCATGTAAGGCAGAGTTTTAGTTTTGTTGGAAATTCAGAAATCTGAGCATTTTGCTTCAAACCATGCTGATAAAGATAGGGCTTGCCCTTAGCATTATGGCCTAGGCCTAGGTCTAGACCTAGGGTAAGCTCTAAGGAGGCTTCTTTGAGTTCTAAGGAGGCTTCTTTTTTTTGTTTTTTTTGGATTTGCTTTTTTATGCGAAAGGAAAAACGAGGGGGCTGCTTAGCAACAGGAGATTGAATGATAATCGTATAGAGGCCCTCTAGAAGTTCTATTGTCAAACTTCTTTTGCCTTTACCTTTACCTTCGCCTTCCGCTTCTATTAGCAAGTAATCTTGAATAACCAAAGATTCTGTAAACAGAGGCGTATTTTGAAAAAGCCTTTTTACAAGATTAAATTGTCTTAAGGCATGAGCATATGATGTTTTTGTATGAAAATTATGGTTTTGCTTTTTCAGATATTGGGGGCTTTGCTGGCTCTGGATTTCTTCGAAAAACTCCGTAGTTTTTTTAGGTTGGCTAAAAAGCGGCTGATCTTTAGGCAAGGTGTGTAGCATAGAGATGAAAAATAATTCTTTTTGCCCAGCCATGTTTTCTAAGAAAGAGCGCTTGCAAAAATCACAGTAATACAGCGGGGAAAAAAAATAAGGACTTTTAGCATGCAGAGTTTCATCTAAGCTGCTTGCCAATATGCCGGCGCAGTTTTGGCAGCGTATTCTAAAGAGTGGGAAAAAGTAGCCTTGTTCTAATCCTGCCATGAGCAAAGCTAGTAGCTGGGCTTGGCTAAACTCTATGGAGGCAGCTGTTTTTTGGCTGCTGCTTTCTTGACGATAGGAAAACAGCTGCTCTGCGGAGAAAGGCAGTTCGGGTTTCAGTTTAGCAAGAATTTCCGCTAAGCTATAAGCAGCGCGTAGCCAAGTAGTTTGGGGGCTAGGTTGTTTCTTAAAAACCGGCTTTCCGCCCAGCTTGCTGGCCAGCGGCTGTAAATAACGGAAGTACAAAGCCGCTTCTTGCTGCCTTTGCTTGCTGCTTGCCGAGTTTAAAAAAGCCTCTACAAAGCGCTGCGGAGAGGAAAAGTTTTTTTTAAGCGCCAAATGCTGTTCTAAGCTATGCCCTGCTTTTTCTAAGCGGTTTTTCAAAAGAGGTTGAAAGAAGTAAACCAGAAAACTATGCCGTAGTTGTAGAGAAAAACGCAGCTCTATGGATTGGGCGGCCAGTTTTTGTAATTGAAATTCTATAGCTATAAATTGACCTTTCGATGGGTAACTAATCGCAGAAAAAAGCCTGCCTTCTTCATAGCGCTTTATGGAGTATTCAAATTGCGGAGGTTTTGAGCTAGGCTCTTCTTTAGAGCCTAGCCGAGTTTCTGGCCTCTGCCGGCTAAGCAAGGTGCTAAGCCTAGGTTTATGAAAAACATGCTTGCTCGCTTCGTTTCTGAATAAAGAGCCACTTTGCAAAAAATCTAAGAGACCACTGCCATCGGCGTTATGCCAGAAAGGCTGGGCGCTAAGAATATATGGCCAGAGATCCTTGACACTAGCTTGCAAATTTAAGCTATGAATGAGATTAAAAGAATGCGATTGTGGCGGAGAATGTGAGTTTTCCAAAATATGATTACAAGTATGACTATAAATATGAATACAAAATAGCTAAGACAGGATGGTTTTTTTGTATCGCTATTTTTGTTTCACTATAATTATATAATAAGTATGTCTAAAAAAGCAGAGAACAATGGAGCTGCCAGCAAAGCATGAACAAGGGTGGGGATATTCAACGAGGGTGGGAATATCGTGAAAAGAAACTTTGCGGCTTAAAAAAAAGCTGCCTAACTTGCTGGTTAGCAAGATTCTTTATAGCGCTGGGCAAGCCATATCTCTGTTTGGTGGGTAAGCGCTAAGACGCCATCTAAGGAAGCAGCAGAATTCTGGCTAAAAGAGAATTCTGCTAAGGTTTTTTCAACGAGGGTTGGAATATCGTGAAAAGAGACTTTGCGGCTTAGAAAAAGCTCTATAGCTTGCTGGTTAGCTGCATTCATAACAACGAGGGCTGCAGGATTGTTCATTTTGGCTACGTTTAAGGCTGTGGTAAAAAGCGGGTACTGCTTCAAAGGACATTCATAAAAAGAAAGATTTCGCTGCGAGGTTAATGAAAAGGGTTTATAGCTAGAATGAAAGCGGAGGGGGTACGTTAAGGCTCTTTGGATGGGATAGCGCATATCGGTCATGCCAAGCTCGGCGTAGCACATGCCATCTTTCATTTCTATAAGAGAGTGAATGGCCTGCTCTGGGTGAATGACCACGTCAATTTTATCGTAGCTGAAATCGAAGAGAACGTGTGCTTCAATAACCTCTAGGCCCTTGTTCATCATGGTGGCCGAGTCTACAGAAATTTTCTTGCCCATTTTCCAGTTGGGATGGGCTAGGGTCTCTTCTATGCTTGGGTTTTGCTGATGGCGTTTGAAGAAGGGCCCGCCCGAGGCAGTAAGGATAAGCTTGTTTATGGTCTCTTGGTCTTTGTTTTCTAACAAAGAGAATATGGCGGCATGTTCACTATCTAGGGGAAGAACGGCGGGCAGTCTTGGGGTGGATTCTTGGTTTTCTATATTTCCTAGGCCCTCGGTAGCTGTTTTTTTAGCGGTCTTTGCTTGCTTTTTTTCAAAGCAAAGGCCTCTGGATTCTGAGCGGGTTAAGGCTTGGCGCATAAGATGCCCGCCAATAACAACGCTTTCCTTATTGGCTAAGAGCATGGGAATGGCATGTTTTAGGGCCAGCAAACTAGACGCAAGACCAGCGCTTCCGCTTAAGGCATTAACAAAGACATCGCAAGGTATGGCAGAAAGTGCCCTATCTGCTTGGCTGAAGACTAGAATATGCTTGGGTTTATCGGGGTGTTGCAGAAAGGCTTGTCTTGCACTGTCATCGGCAATGGCCACCGATTCTAAGGGATGTTCTTGGCAAATTTGAAGCAGGAATTGCCAGTTGCTATGCAGGGCGGCGCCAACAAGGCTGTACTCTGCCGCTCTTTTTTTAATCGCTGTTTTTCCCAAGCCAGAGCTTTTGGCAAGACCCTGCAAATGCTTTAATGAGGAAAGCGTGCTTTGACCAATTGAGCCGCTTATGCCGGCTATGAAAATTCTTCGCATAGATTGTTACTTTTTGTAGAGAGTATGAAAATACATGGGCATCTATTTGACAGCCTAGGAGGTTTGCTAGCTGGCGGCATTACTTTTTGTGTTTTTTGTTTAAGTTTAATTCTGCTTCTCAGGCTTCTGCCTCTCAGGCTTCTGCTTTTCAGTGGAGAGGCTAACGAGTGTCAGTGTCTGAAAGAGTGTTAAGAGCTGTTCTGTGTAGCAAAGATTTTTTTAGGGTATGCGAATCTAAGGCACTAAGAGAAGTGCCGGCGGGCACGCCCACGCCTAGCTGGGTAAATTTTAAATTTTTTAGTTCTTGAAGTTTTTGGCGGATAAGCAGCATGGTCACCTCGGCTTCGGCACTTTCTTCGAAAGCAAACAAAATTTCTAAGGGAGCTTTGTTTTCTAAGGATAGCGCTTGAGCGCGGGAAAACAACGAATTTATATTCAAATCCTCTTCAGAAACTTCCTCGAGGGGGGAGAGCAAGCCGCCCATAACATGGTAGAGGCCTTGGTAGGCCAAAGAGCGTTCAAGCATTAAGGCATCTTGGGCATTTTTCACGAGGCAAAGCAAGCTACGAGTACGTTTAGGAGAAGAACAGATTTTACAAGGCTGGCTTTCGGAAATGAGTCCACAGGTTTTACAAGCCTGCATTTTCTTAACAAGCTCTTGAATGGCATTGCTTAGGGCTAAGGCCTTTTTTTTATCGCTGACAAAATAAAAACTTAGCCGCTCAGCCGATTTCCGGCCTATGCCGGGCAGCTGACGTAACAATTTGGCGGTTTGCTGAAAAGTTGAATGAGCCATTTTTTCTAAGAGCCTTTTTTGAAACCTAGCTTTTAAAAACTAGGGCTTTGAAAGAAAAGCAAGAGCTTAAGGAGAAAATCCCGGTGGCAAGCCCATGCCACCTAGCATATCTTTATAGCGATTACTGCTAAGCTTCTGTGCTTTTTCAAGGGCAGAGTTGAAGGCCGAACACACTAAGTCCTCTAATAAAGAAAGGTCTTTTTCGTCAAGGGCATCTTTAGAAAGAGTTACCCGAAGTACCTGAAACTTTCCATTCATCTTTACGGTGACCATATCACCGCCGGCGCTGCCGACTACCAGTTGTTCCTCTAGGCGTTTATCAGATTTCTGCATTTCTTGCTGCAGTTTCTTTGCCTGTTCCATTAAGTCTTCAATGTTCATGTTTCCAATCATAGCTTCAAGCCTCGTTTTTTAAATTAAGTCTGTTTTTGTTCCTGTGTTTAACGTACAATTTTCGAGTCGCCAAAAACTTTGGAGACATGCTTATCGATTTCAGAAAAATATTCATTTTTGCTAGGTGTTTGGCTAGCTTGCTGGGGTTGATTCCATTGCTTGCGGATGCTTTTTAGGCTCATGTTTTTTTGGGTGCTATCGCTATCTGTAGCGGGCATCTTTGGGGCCAGGGTAGAGGCGCTAGCAGAGGTATTTTTTTGTAAGATTTCACTGCTGGCATGTTGCGTGCTGGCATGTTGCGGCGATTCTGCGGGTACAGAGCTAGGGGGAATATGGGAAGGTTCGCCCATGGCTGTCATTTTCGAGAAAAACAATAAGTTCTCGCGTATTTCCTCTGCTGTAATAAGTTTTTTGTATCTGGAGAGTTTTATCAGCGAGAGCAAGGTAAGCGTTCTTGTTTCAGTAGAATTTTTTATTTCTTGAATAAACTGAAAAAGTATATCTTGTAATCGATAAATATCGCCAAGACTAAAAAACGAAAGGAGTTCTTTGTAAGCAACAAATTCTTCTTTGCTAAGCTCTAGCGTAAAACGTTCTTGGATGCCAGCTTTTAAATACACAAAAGCCGAAAGCATCAAAACAAGCTCGTGAAGAAAAATGCTGAAGGAAAAGCCGTCCTTTTCTAATTGATGAATAAGCGTAAGATTGGCTGCTAGCTTTTCATCTTTTAGGTTTCGCATAAAATCAAGTTTCACGGAAAGCTCACTTTCACTTAAAGCAGAGCGAGCTGTTTTGCCGCTAAGGCTAGAGCCGCCGCTGTAGGCTAGGGCCTGCTCCAGCATGTTCTCGGCATCACGAAGCGAGCCTGTGGCATGTCTTGCCAGAGTCATGAGGGCATCATCATCAACCTTAAGGTTTTCTTTGTGGCAAATATTTTGCAGCTGGCCAATAATTTTATCTATCTCTAATAATTTAAATCTAAAATGCTGGCAGCGAGAGCGTACGGTAAGCGGGATTTTCATGCTCTCGGTAGTGCATAAAATAAAAACGACATGGGCGGGAGGCTCTTCAAGAAATTTGAGCATAGCATTGAAGGCTTCTTGCGTGAGCATGTGCACCTCATCGATAACAAACACGCGATAAAGCCCGCTGACCGATACGTATTGTAGCTTTTCGCCAATTTCCCTTATTTGGTCTATGCCGCGATAAGAAGCGCCATCTATTTCTTCATAATCAAGGAAGCTTCCTTGATCGAGTGCTAGGCAAGCAGGACATGTTCCACAAGCATTGGCCGGGCCTTTTGTTTTGCAGTTCAGTGTTTTGGCAAACACTCTAGCTACGGTAGTTTTTCCTACACCACGAGGCCCAGAGAACAAATAGGCTTGGGCAAAGTTTTTCTTTAAAAGGGCATAGGCTAAAGTCTTGGTGACATGATGCTGGCCGATAACCTCGTCAAACTTCTTTGGTCTATATTGTCTAGCAAATACTCGGTAACTCATAGCATGAAAACGATTTAAAAAAATAGCTAGTAATAATTCCTCTTTTGCCAGAAAGCCCCTTAGAACAAGGGGTAGAAAGCCCCTTAGAACAAGAAAATTTCCACAAAGACTAGCACTCTACCGCTGCTTCCTTTCGGACCTGACGGGGTTTGAATGATAGCCTTTTGAAAAAACTTCCTCTAAGGAGACTCTCTACCCAGTAATTGTATTATTGAATGCCTTTTTTTACCAGCCCCAAGCAGTAAAACTTGAAATACCGGCCCCAAGCAGAAAACTTGATTTACTTGAAAGATTGTACTGGCTTAGAAAAGATTATGTAGTTCTATTGCAAAATTTCCGCTGGCATTGAAAAAAATGGTCATGTAGTTATCGCGGATAAACACACTTTTTATGAGTAGCTTATAGTTTCGCAAACGGAGTTTAGCCACTGGCGAAAGCGGGCGATCTGCTAAAACGGTGTCTATTTGCGAATTTAACTCGGTCAAAATTTCATCGGATGATAAATAAATACTCTCGACAATAGCCTGTTTTATTTCTTCTTTTCTTGCCAAACTCCATAGTTTTAAGAGGCCACTTTCCGAGTTTATAGTGTAATCTATGTTCTGCAGACGAATAGCTTTTTTCTTGGTATCGAAAAAAGGATTGGCTGAAAGCTTTAGCATAAATTTGAACTTTCTATTGCCCAAGATGGCTTTAGAGTACTGTGCGGTCATATACACATCGGCATGCAGTTTGTTGCTTTCATTGCTAAGATAGACCTCTTGAACCGTGATTTTAATATTACTTTTATCAAAACTTATGGGATTATCCACAATATATTTTAAAAGTATTTGTTGCAGGCTAGAGCTAGAAATGCTAACCAAGAAATCGGCAAAAAAACCATGGCTTAGATTACGCTGAGGGTCTAATTTTTTTGGCGTGACAAATTCTTTATTTAAAGCTAAGGGTTGCTCTGCCGAGGGACTTCGCTGCTTAATGAGTATTTGAAAGCCCTGCGCGTCATAAAGCATAGAGAGGTTGGCTTTTAGCGACAAAGTAAGGTTAATGTTTTTGCTGCTGATAGAAAGCGGCAACACTTTAGTTTGTAGGGGCGCAACAGAAAGCCAAAGCTCATTATTTTCATCTAAAGCTATAGGCTGTTTCACGAAAGCGCTGAGTGGCTGAATGAAATTTGCCACAGACACACTTTTTTGAACGTTGTCATCTATTTTTGCAGCAAATTTTTCAAGCTGCTGTGCTATTTGGGGTCCCACCAAGCCAGCTATACGAAATTTAAAGATGAAATAAAAATCGAGATACGGATACGAAAGCCATTTAAAGGCCGAGCTTGTATTGGCATGGAAAACAAGCCTGTCGTCAAACTCTGCTTGGCTACGAAAGATAGCGATAATTTTAAAACTAAATTTCTTGACTCCCTTCACGGGAAAATCAAGTTTCACCGAGCCAAGTTCATAACGAAAGACTCTATCTAACTTATATTCTACCTCTATGCGTAGTGGAATTTGTATGAATACAGCCTTACCATCGCTGATGCTTTTAATGTTGCCATCGCGCCATGCCCGTACTTTAGTATTGTCTTTATTGTTATCGTCAAAGCTGGTATCTTCGAAAACGATACCGGGGTAACTTTTATTAAGCGAACGTTCTAGGTCTCGAAGCGAATAGGAGAGGGGGAAA
>JAUXHF010000204.1 GCA_030621685.1 Spirochaetota bacterium | reverse complement strand
GTCTCGTGTTTCGTGAGTTACCATAATGGTAGGAAGCTGGTAATCGGCTATCTGCTGAAAAACCTATCTGCTGAAAAACAAAAATCCGAAAGTTTTTGCTATTTTGTTCATTGAGTTTCGAGAAAGGTTCATCTAACAACAAAGTGTTAGGCTTGGCTTGGCTTAGCAAGGCGGCAGATGAAAGAAATACATGCAGCTTCGCCGCGAGAAAGGGCATGAAAGCCCTTTCTTTCAAGGGCAAACTTTGCTTGTGCTAAGATTTTCTTAGAGCCGAAAAAGCTTAGCATGCATGGCCTTAGGGATGGCAGCGTAGTCTCGTGTTTCGTGAGTTACCATAATGGTAGGAAGCTGGTAATCGGCTATCTGCTGAAAAACAAAACTGCGAAAGTTTTTGCGATTTTGCTCATCGAGTTTCGAGAAAGGTTCATCTAACAACAAAGCCTTAGGCCTGCTTAGCAAAGTACGGATTAAAGAAATACGTGCAGCTTCGCCGCCAGAGAGCGTATGGGGATAGCGTTTTTTTATTTCAAGCGGAAGTTTTGATTTCTCTAGGATTTCATGTATACAGGCCGCTCTTTGCTTCGCTCCCTTTACGGCAGCTGGCAAGGCAAAAAGCATATTTTCTTCAACTGTAATATGAGGAAACAGCAAGGGGTCTTGGAAGAGAATACCAATGTTTCGTTTCTCTACGGGATAGTTTGAAATATCGGTGTCAGCTAAGAAAATGGATCCCTGGGCTGCAAAAGTTTTTAGGTCTAAGCTGCCTAGCATAAATAAGAGAAAAGAGGATTTTCCCGAGCCGCTTTCCCCCATAAGGGTAACTATCTGCCCGGCTTTGGCTTTTAGTGAAAAGTCTTTAAATAAAACTCGTTTACCTAGGCTAAGAAAAACATGGCGTGCTTCTAAGGTCATATGATTTTTTTAGCTAAAAGTTTATACTGCATAGGTAGCATAGATGAGGCTCTGTTGTTTTAATATTTGCTAGTAAGGTACAAGAAAAAAGAAGGCTTGATTAGAAAGAGGAGCAAGTAATAATAACATAAAAAGGCGGGGAAGGAGATTAAGAGCGCCTCGTTAATCCCCAAACGAGGGAAAACCCCAGCCAAGGAAGCATCGTTTGGATAAGGGCATAAAGGCCGACAATACGGCGGTTAAGCCCGGCAGAAATGTTTACGGCCTCGGTAGCCACTGTTATAATTCGACCACTTCCCAAAACCTCGGTAGCACTGTAGTGTATAACCGATACAGCGAAAGCAAGCGCCAAAGCGCTAAGCAGCGGTTTTTTTAAAATGCCTAATTTTATTTTAAAAAAATTATAGAAGCTGCGAAAAAAACCGGCGCCGCTTAGTGTTTTGGCTAAGATGCTATAACGTTCATCGTAGTGGCTAAAAGCGCCTTTTAAAGTGAGCGTAAAATAAGGAAGTGTAAAAAATATGTGGCCTACCGTTACGTAAAACAAATAAGGAGCGTCATCGAAATTTTTAAAAAGCCATGAAAACATGAAATGCAGGCCTAAAATAAAACTTATCTCGGGTATGAGTAGGGGCAGGTAGAGGCTGCTTAAAAAGATGTTTTTTGCTGATACGAAGCGCTTTTGGTTAAGCTGCAGGGCTTGCATAATAAGCAAGCCCAAGCAGGCAGAAAAAAAAATGCTTAAAGCGGCTATGAGCAAAGTAGCGGGCAGGGCTTCTTGAAAGATCTGAGTTTCGTAGAAAACGTTTTTGTAATAGCGTAGCGTAAACGATTCTGGCAGCATAGCAGGGGCTTGCCAGCGTCTGGTTACCGACCATAAAACATTGGCTAAAATTACAGCGAGACTGCTTAGAAGAAGAAAAAGAAAAGCCCCAAGGCCAAACAAACTACTTGGCTTTTCTAAGTAAGGCAGCCTTTGGCCACGGCGGCGCAGAAACGAGAGATTCTTCTGCATTATTTTTTCTATACCCATGAATATAAGAATGGCCAGCACACAAGTGAGTATCAAGAGCAGAGAGCCATAAAGCGAGAAGCGCATAGAAGATTCTCGCCCAGAGGAAAACCATTCATAGACTAGCACAGAAAGCGTTGGTGGTTTTTGTGGCCCTATGATAAGGCTCATATCTAATACTGAAATTGAGTAGCTAAGCGCAATAAATAGGGGTAAGCGAATACGGGCATAAAGCTCGCCAAAGAGGACCTTAAACCATGCTAGCTGCTTTCCGTAGCCCAAACTTCTACAAAGGTTAAGCATGCTTAAGAGTTCTTGTTTCTTGCTTGCCGAGAAAATAATAAATAGGAAAAAAGGAGTTTCCTTCATAACAAGAGCGGTTACCAGCGGAAGGGCATAGGCCGCCCCATAGGAGAATGGCTGGAATTCTTGGCTAGCCGGTAGCAACAGGCTTTCGATGAGAAACAGCGCCCGCACAAGCCAGCCCGAGGGAGCAAGAAGAAAGGCAAGACCAATGGCAAAGGCGGCATGCGGAATAGAGAGCATGAAAGATAGGCTGTTTTGCAAAAGGCCCTTTCTTCTTTCAAGGAACAACGGTGCTAGGCTGTAGGCAAAAAACAAAGAGAGCATGGTAGCGCTTAAGCCTATGGCGGCGCTTAGCACCGTGCTTTTCAGCGTTTGCGGATGCAAGAAAAATTCTGCTAAGGTTTTGCTGTGTTGCTGGAAGCTAGCTTTTGCGGAAAGAAAAAATGAAGCATCGCTAGCCTGGGCAAGAAGGGCAGGGGCCAGCAAGGGAAAGACAATAAAGAAAAGCACCCCTGCCAAGGGGAGCAGAAAGAGCAAGCAAAAACTTGCTAGCGCGCTTGCTTGAAAGATTCTTTGCTGAAGCAAGGCCAGGGAATTTTCAAAGGTTTTTTTAAGAGCTAAAAAAAACCTTTATGAGCCGTATCGCCTTGCCCATTCTTTTTCGAGTAGTTCTACCCAGCCGCTATCGGGTTCGGCGAAACTGCGTTTTAAATCTTGAGGATCGGGGGCGGCCTTAGCTTTGGTAGGGGTTTTGAAGAAAGCTTTTTGCTGATCGTTTAGTTTTTCTAAATCTAATACGCTGGGGTCTCCCCAAAAACGCAGATCATTTTTCCTAGCTTGTGCTTTAGGCGAGCTTAAAAAATTAATGGCGATTAAAGCGCCAGCCTTAGAATCGGAATTAAAGGGAATGGCTAGGTAATGGGCGTTCGCTAAAGTGCCACTTAGATGAGTATAGGTGATGACAGAGTCTGGGAATTCTCCGGCAAGAACGCGCCGTAGGGCCTCGTTGGGATTAAAGCTTAAGGAGATAGCTATTTCGCCTTCATCTAAGAGTTGCTGCTGGGCGGCTAAATTCTGCGGAAAAGATTCGCCTTTTCTCCAAAGGTTGGGGTGTAGGGCATCTAGATACTGCCAAAGAGGCGCGCTTATTTTATCGAAGAGGCGTTTTGTTTTGGGCGGAAGTTTGAAAATCTTCCTATTATCACTGAGTTCTAATAAAACTTGTTTTAAGAAGGTAGTGCCGTGGAAATTGGGAGGCTTGGGGTAGGTGAAAATACCGGGCTTTTCTTCACTTAAACGCAGCAGATCTAAGATATTCATTGTTTTTCTGGCACGCTTGGTGTCGGCTATGAAAACCAGCTGGGCCATTCCCCAAGGCTGTTCTAAGCCGTCTATGGGTTCTTGGAAATCGTTAGCAAAAATACTTTTCTTGGCTACTAAGACGCTGTTGGGCAGGGCATTTGTGAAGGGGCCGTAAAGCAAATTATTTTTTTTCATGGTCTTGAAATTTTCGCCATTTATCCAGAGCATATCGCTGTTTCCGCCGCTGTTTTTACCGGCTTGCTTTTCGCTTAAAACCTGTGCGGCCACGCTAGCAATATCGCTTACCTTAACGTGTTTTAGAAGAACGCCATATTCTTTCTCAATTTCATCGGCTGCCCAGCGTATGTAGGCGTTGATGCT
>JAUXHF010000051.1 GCA_030621685.1 Spirochaetota bacterium | reverse complement strand
AGTATCGGTAAAGTTTAGCTTTGCTGTAGATTTTTTCTAAATTTTTTTTTTTGCTGGGAAAGAATTTTTTATCTAAAGTTTTCATCATGGGCTAGGCGCTTACTTTTCTTTAGCTTGTTAGGGGGTTTCAGTAAGTAGCATAAAATATGAAGAAAACATAGCCTATTTCAAGCTTTTATTCTAGTTTTTATTTTCTTTGTGCGATGGCTTCTTTTGACAAAGGAAGAGGTTGCTTAGGCTTAGCATGACTTGGGGCGGAGTAAACTCTATATTTATTGTAGAAAAATTCAAAAGAATCGATGAGGGCTTGCCATGAAGAATCAATAATATTCT
Organism: Spirochaetota bacterium; assembly: GCA_030621685.1. GTDB lineage: Bacteria > Spirochaetota > UBA12135 > COTS27 > COTS27 > JAUXHF01. The sequence goes on along the minus strand of JAUXHF010000051.1, from coordinate 9,835 downwards.
GGCTAACGCCTACGGTTTCCCACTTTTGCAGGTGGGGCGGCAGTGGCTGAGTGAGGCTGGAATCAGCATCGGCATTATAGGCGCTAGAAATGAAAACGCGAGTTCGCGCGGAGGTGCTTTTGTTGCTATCTAAAACACGCACTTTATAGTCGGTTAGTTTTACGTTTTTCAAAAAAGGATAGAATGGCTCTAGGGCTTGGCGTAAAGCTAAATCCAAGCTACTTACAGGGCCATCTCCGTTAGCAATGCCACTTCGCAAAATGCCGTTCACGCGTAGCCTGACAAAAGCGATAGACGTAACCTGCAACAAAGCAGTATCTTGTTCCCCCGCCTTTTGGGCTAGCGATGGTTTCGAAGACCGTTCTACTTCTACGCGATAATCGATTAATTGAAACATAGATTTATAAGAATGCAGGCTTTTATGAATAAGCAATTCAAAAGAGGCCATGGCGGTTTCGTATTCATAGCCTAATTGTTCTTTGTTTTTTAAAAGCTTTGTTAGCTCGGCTACAAGGGGTGAATTTTTGGTGAAATCTGCTAATTCTCCATTCTGTGAGAGCCCAGCAGATTTTTGCAAGGTGTAGACCAAGCTAGCTTTGCCGGCTAACTCGGAGAGTAAGACGCGACGTTCATTTCCTACCAAGGCAGGGTTTATATGTTCCATAAGAATATTATTCTTCATCAGAACATCGGCATGTTGCCCGCCTTTATGGGCAAAGGAGCTTCTGCCAATATAGCCTTGTTTTTCGTTGGTTGCCATGTTGGCATGTTCATTGAGCAGCCGTACGCTGTGATTCAAGCGTTTCAGCTGTGTGTCAGATATGATGTTAAGCCCCATTTTTATTTGCAAATTGGGGATAATCAGCGAAAGGTTAGCGTTTCCGCAGCGTTCGCCCCAGCCGTTTAGCGTGCCTTGTATTTGTTTTGCCCCATATTCAAGGGCTAGCAGAGAATTGGCAACAGCAAGCCCTAGGTCATCGTGTAAGTGTACGCCATAGGGAGTTTTCCATTGGCTACATTGTTTTTCTACTTGCTTTAGTACCTCGCGGAATTTTGTATGGATGCTGCCGCCGTTGGTATCGCAGAGAACAAGGATATCGGCGCCGCCATTCATGGCGGCCTCTAGGGTTTTCATGGCATATTCGCTGTTTTCGAAGAAGCCATCAAAGAAATGTTCGGCATCGTAGATAACCTCTTTGCCATGGCGTTTCAAGTAAGCCACCGTTTCTTCAATCAGCCGTAGGTTCTCGTCTAAGGATGTTCGCAGCACTTGCGTGACATGGGAAGTCCAAGATTTCCCCACCACGGCTATGGCTGGCACCTCCACGCTGAGCAAGGCTTTCATAGAAAAGTCATTTTCAACCTTGCTCTTTGGCGACCTGGTGCTACCGAAAGCGACTAGCTTGGCATGGCGAAAATTCAGCTTTAGGGCTTTATCAAAAAACTCTTTTTCCGAAGGGCTAGCGAGTGGAAAGCCACCCTCGATATAATCTAGCCCTAAGGTGTCGAGTTCTTGGGCAACAGCCAGTTTTTCACTAAGTGTTAGTTTTGTTTTCTCACCTTGCAGTCCATCGCGCAGTGAAGTGTCATATAAACTTGGTGTTGTGAGTGCTAAGGAATCTGCTTTCATTGTCTTTTTTTATACCTCAAGTGAAATTGTTAAGAAGAGTTCTTAAAGCGATGGGTGATAGGTGATAGGTGATAGGTGATAGGCGATGGGAATTTGTGCTTTAAAAAGTTATATACAGCATGTATGCGTACGTATTATAATATAGATATAAAAAAGCGATGTTTTTATTTTACTTGCTATTTTTTTATAGCAAGCATGTTTTTGGCTACAAAGCGCGATTAAAGGGCTGGCTGGCTGGCTGCTTTTGATGGGAGCTTTGTAAAGATTGCTTGAAAAAGCTAACAAAGCGCGATTGGAGGGCTGGCATATCGCTTTCGTCAAGTTTTATGAAATTTTCTAAATAGGCTTTTTTGATAGGCTTGCTGGGAGCTGGGGGCAGAGAAGCTGATGTTTTTGGCGTTGAATCTTGAAGGAATTCTTGCAAAGAGAGGGTGTGGGTAAACAGAGGAAGCGAGCCATGTTGCATGAAGGCATTATGGCTTCGCCGCTGCGCCGAGCCGATAAGTTTTTGTCGGTCTAGCAAAATTTCGGCAAAGCCCTCCATAGCATAGCAATCAACCATAGCCTGGTTACGTGTTTCTGTGTTTATGCTTAGCAAGTTAGCTGGCAGCCCCAAAGAAAGCAGGAAATCTTGTAGGAGCAAGGCTATGGCATGCATGCTTTCTCGCAAACCGCTGCCAAAGAACTTGTTTTCATAGCTAGCGGCTAGCGCATAGCTAAGCTCTTTATGATGAAGCACGGCTCTTCCGCCGGTGGGACGTTTAACAAGATCTAATTGTCCTTTTTCAATACGCTTAAAAGCCTCACGATTAAGTAAACGTTCAGGGTTCTGATGTCTGCCTAAAGAAATAGCTGCTTGCTGCCAACTGTATACGCGAAAAAAAATAGATTGTGAATGATTGGCACTCTGGGCTAAATCCAGAAAAGCAGAATCTCTAGCCATATTTACGCTTGCTGAAGCGGGAGGATCGGCGCGGAAAATAAAGATTGGCGACTTTGGCATGATGGCTTCTGCCAGACTAATTAAGCTGCTGCTTGATGTGTTTCTGCTTGAATGAGCGGATGCGGGTTTTGTTAGGATGCAGTAAGTTTAAAGGGATGTTAGGTATGCTTTGATAAACAGCCTTGTATGCTTTGATAACAGTCTTAATAGCCTAGGTCTACAAGATCATGATCTTGTAGAGGGTCAAAAGTGTTTTTTGTAAGATTGCCCTTGCTGGGATCATAGACTATTTTGGTAGGAGCATTCACTGAATATTCGCTGATGGAGGATGAGCCGTTAATGATCATGTTTACGCCTCCAAAGAGTCTTTTAAGAACAAAAATTTTCTGTTTTAAGCCATTGGAGCTTAGTTTTTTTTCTTGTAAAGAATTTTCAAGCGTGCTGATTTTTTGATTTATTGAACTGAGTTGCTCATGTACTTTTTTTAGATATTTAATAGCTAAAAAGGTTTTTTCTTGCCTAGCCTGCGGAATATTTTTTATGTATTCGTGGGGGTTTTTTTCAAAATTGGTGCCTAAAGCCTTTTGGAATTTAGCAATTATTTTTATTAAGTTTTGTTTTTCGTTCTTTAACATAGAAACCTTCATGGCAGAATTTTCTAAAGCAGATTTTTTGATAATCTCAATTTTTGTACTAGAGCCAGTTTGCGAGCCAACTTCAGAAACAATAAGATAGCTACATAAAGATAGTGTGCTACTGGAAACTTTGCCTTTGGTTTTGTCCAAAATAAAAATATTTTCTGAAACAGTAGCTTGGCAGAAAGTAATGTATTTTCGAACTTTCAAAGAACCATTTGCCAGCAAGATACTATGATCGGCAAATTGTGCTTCTACAGAGGCGTTGACCTCGACATAAGATTTCCGAACTATTCCTCCAGCCACAAGAAGATCGCCTTCAGAATAGATTTTCGAATTTTCCACATTCCCGTACACCGTGACGGTGCCAGAACACTTTAAACTTGAACAATTTACTACAGAGCCAGTAACCACGAGGTCGCAGCCATCGGGTACTTCTAGTGCTGTATGTATATCGCCTTCAACATAATGCGGGCGAGACATGTAGAAAAGACTACCTGTGCCAACGCGAAGTATGCCATCAATCTCGCTTACCACGTTAGTGTTATCTAAGACTTTAAGAAATTTTCCAATATTTGAAGACTTGGGCATACCGGGATGGATTTCCTTGCCCATAACATCGCTGCCTACGTGTGCCTGCAAAGATGGCAGAAAGTCGCCAATTACGCTATTCTTAGCCGTTTTCCGAAAACATTTTATTTCTTCGTAGGTAAGACCAAGAAAGTTCACATTATCAAAGCCACGTCGCAAATTTGCACCATGCGGTTGCATCCTTTTATTAAAACCACGTTTGGCGGGAATTCCGCTAGCTATCTTGATAAGCCCGCCTGTTTCATGGTAAAGTTCTGACAGCTCATCAAATATATCTTCGCTTACCTCTGCTTTTAATTTATATTGCTTCCAAAGAGAACGAAACCATGCCTCATTGAGTGATATGTCTTCCTCTGAGACAGTAGCCTTGGGTACCAAAGCATAAACACTAAGCTTATCTTTTGTTATGATAAGAAAAGGCAGAACTTGGATTTTTAAATCTTCAACACTGCCATAAGATACATAGCCAGTGCTAAGCGCATAGTACGTTGAGTCTTCTTTGCTATATCTAACATTTTTGCTGCTAGGTAAAAATTTTTTTGTTGTCAGTAAAGCACGTCCTTTTAAAACAAAGTTCTGCGAAATTTGTTTTAAAAGATCTGCTTCTGCAGCTTTGTTTTTCACGCTTCCTGTAACAAAAGAGCTTTCTTGCACGCTTCCTGTAACAAAAGAACTCTCTTGCACAAGAGTATTGTAGATTTTTGTTACTTTTATGTCTGAATTGTAATAGTAATTAGAGGATGGAGTAATCATGGCTAATTTTCATGGCTAATTTTCATATTTAACTTGTGGTTAATTTTCGAGGCTAATTTGTGGCATCGCTGTTTATAAAAAATTCGTTTTTTATAAATTTATAAAGAGAGCAAGTTTATTATAGGAAAATAAGATATATATGTATTATAGTATCTAAAACCCTTACATAGAAAGTACAAGAAAAAATTTAATTATGAAGTAAAAAAATAAAAAAGAAGGATAAATTTTTATGGCAAATACTAGAAAAAGAATGGAAAGCAGGAATCCTATGCTGCAAGCGCGGCATTTTGAGCAACTAAGCGAGGCAAAAACGGGTCGTGTTATGACAGCCGCTGGGACGGCAAACAAATCGGCGGTTTTAGTCCTCTTGATTTTTGCGGGAGCCATTCTTTCTTGGCAGCAGGCCCAGCCATCAGTCGGGCTTATAGTTGTTGGCGTAATAGTTGGTTTTATACTGGCTTTGGTAACGACTTTTAAGCCTATTGTGTCGCCGATTACGGCTCCTTTATATGCCTTTGTTGAAGGTCTTGTGCTTGGCGGCATTTCAGTCACACTGGAAGCCAGCTATCCTGGCATTGCGATAAAAGCTGTTATCGCCACTATATCAGTGTTTTTTTTGATGAACATTCTCTATAAAACTAACGTTATTCGTGTAACTGATAAATTCCGTTCTATTATGATGACAGCTATAATGGCGATTATGTTTATGTATCTGTTTTCGTTTATTCTGCAATTTTTTGGCATAACGCTTTCCTTGTTTAGCGGCGGTCCTTTGGCTATTGGTTTTTCGATAGTTGTTGTTCTGGTAGCCTCTTTTTCCTTATTGTTAGACTTTGATATGATTGAACGCATGGAACTTCTTAAAGCACCTAAATATATGGAATGGTATTGCGGCTTTGCGCTTACCGTTACTTTGGTCTGGCTGTACTTAGAGATCCTCCGTTTGTTGAGCTTGTTTTCTGGTAGAGATTAGCCGTATTAATAAGTATTAATTCCAGCTGGTCTTTATTAGGTCATGCTATACTCTGTCTTGCAAAGTATTCTGTATATTTTTTATTTTTCTCGCTATTTTCCCGCTATCAAGGCTGCCTTGCCTGTTATTGTCTTGCCTGTGAGGGCTGAGGGCTGAAGAATAAGTGAGACGATGAGAAACAAAAAAGAAATGTAGAAGAATGGATACTTAAAATTAAAGAGTGACAAAGCGAGGGCTTGATGATATGAAAGTATATTATGAAAAAGATGCTGATATAAATTTGTACAAAAACAAGAAAATAGGGATTATTGGCTACGGCTCCCAAGGACATGCACAGGCCTTGAACCTGCGAGATAGCGGAGTAACGGTGAACGTGGCACAGCGCAGAGGAGGGGCTAACTTCGATAAGGCTAAAGCCGATGGTTTTGAGCCATTATCGGCGAGCGAGGTCTCTGAAAAATCGGATATTATCCAAATTCTGCTGCCCGATGAAATTCAGAAGAGTATTTACGAAAAGGATATTGCCCAGCATATGAAAGCCGGGAAAGCCTTAGTTTTTTCGCATGGCTTTAACATTCATTATCAGCGTATCACTCCCCCCACTAATATAGATGTGTACATGGTGGCGCCCAAAGGACCCGGGCATACCGTTCGCCGAGAATATCTGGCAGAAAGCGGCGTTCCGGCGCTTATTGCTGTGTATCAAGATGCCAGTGGCAAGGCCCGCGATTTAGCCCTCTCTCATGCCAAGGGCATTGGTGCCACGCGCGCTGGGGTTTTGGAAACGAGCTTTCAGGAAGAGACGGAAACTGATCTTTTCGGAGAGCAAGTCGTGCTTTGTGGCGGTCTTTCTAACCTTATTATAGCTGGCTATGAAACCTTAGTGGAGGCTGGCTATAATCCGGAAATGGCTTACTTTGAATGCTTGCATGAAGTAAAACTCATTGTTGATTTAATGTATGAAGATGGCCTAGCCGGCATGCGGTATTCGATATCGGAAACTGCTGAATATGGCGACTATCATACTGGTCCCAGCATTATTACCGGGGCCACAAGAAAGGCGATGCGGCGCGCTTTGAAAGATATTCAAAACGGCAGTTTTGCCCAAAAATTCATTACAGAAGCAGAAACCGGGAAAATTCGCATGAAGGCTGAACGTAGGCTCATGGCTGAACACAGCATCGAAAAAACAGGAAAAAAACTACGTTCAATGATGAAAAGTTTGTTTAAAAATAAACTCATTGACAGCTAAAAAAACGAAGCCGCTTTAATGCCTTCAAATAACATAGCTTGCTCGTTTTTGCCTGCCAGCAACTAAGTAACTTCTAACTAAAATTTTTGAGCTTCTTGAATTGCTTGGATACGTGAAAGCTTTTTTCAAATAGCTTGAAGGCTGGCGTCCCGGCTTCCTTCATTTCCAGTTTTTTTATAGCCTTTGTAAAAGGAATAAACTAGAAGAAGTGTAACTTTGCAAGCCAATCTGAAAAAGCATCAAGGCGTTAAGGTTAAGGTTAGGGCAAAAAACCTGCTTACAAGGCAGAGTGAGTGGCGTATTTTGGTTTCTAATTTCTATGTTTCGATTACGTAATGTGGGGCAAATTTCTTTTGTAACCCTGTGTTCACGAATAAGCGGACAGCTTCGTACTACTTTGTTTGCGGCGCTATTCTCTACAACGGCCTTAGGAGATATTCTGGCGATAGCCATGAAAATCCCTAATCTGCTGCGAAGTTTGCTGGCTGAAGGCGCTTTGAAGGCCGTTTTCATCCCCATGCTAAGTGAGAGCAAGGTTCACGAAGAAAATAAAACCAATAAGCGAAGTAGCAAGATAGCCGCGTACCCCCAGCGTTTCAATTTCCTTTTCAGTGTTACGCTTGTGGCGAGTGTGGGTATTACGCTTCTTGGCATGCTCCTTGCTAGGCCGCTTAGTGAGGCTTTGTATGCTCTTTCTAAAGGGGGCTTTGTTGCCGATGGAGAAACAGAGCTAAGTGCCAAGGCTATTCGGGTGGCCTTTCCTTATTTAATTGGAATTTCTTTAGCGACGCTTTCATCGGCATGGTTATTTTCAAAAAGAAAATTTATTTTGGCTTCATCTTTGCCGGTGCTGCAGAATTTCATACTGATAGGCATAAGTGTGTATGCCATCCTTTTTTTGCGTGGAACAAGAGAAGATCTGGAGATGGCGGTAGTCTTAATTGCGGGAGCTGCCAGCGTGGGCGGGCTTGTGCAGTTCTGTTGCACTCTTCCGGCCTTAAGAAAACATGGCATTCAAATTCGCATGCCATCGCTTTCTATTTGGCGCGGCAAGGGCGCGGAGTTTCGTAAGCTAGGAAAACTGTTAAGCCCGGCAACGCTTACTTCCTTACTGCATCAGGGGCAGCTTTTGGCTTTAGATGCCATTGCCCTAGCGCTTGGCGCAGGAACTGTTTCTGCCTTGTTTTATGCCAACCGTATTTTGGAATTCCCCTTAGCTATTTTAGTGTATGCCGTGCTTACGGCTAGTTTTCCCTTGATGAGCGAACAGGGGGTGGCTTATCGAGCGGCCACGCTTCTATCAGGAGAGGGAGAGGGAGAAATTAGGAAAGAATCTGTTAAAAGCAATTTAGAGAGGGCAGAAAAAATAGCCAGTCTTCGCGCTGAAATTGAAGCCTCGTATACGAAGGCACTTTCGTTAATTATGATGGGCTGTTTTGGGGCTGCCTTTTGGCTGCTGTGTAGTTATCAAACGGTGATTTCCTTTGTTTTCGGCTTTGGTAATTTTAGCAGTGAAAGCATAGAGATTACCAGCCGCTGTTTACTTTTCTATCTTTTTGCCTTGCCGGTAATTGCCTTGTTGAGGTTACTGGCGCAGCTGGCCTATGCTTTTCACATGCCACAGGTAACGTTTCGTGCGTATGCTATAAGTTTTCCGCTAGCCATAGCCATGGCAATGGGCATAAGCATGCTGTATACAGAGCCTGCTGCTTTGGCACTTTCAGCCTTGTTTAGCGCCATGTTCACCTTAGGAATTTTCTTGAGATTACTGGCTTCCAAACTTCCCTTTCCTTTACTTGCCATAACGGCTAGGGAAAGCATGCGTTATTTTGTAACGGCGCTTGTGCCATTGGCGTGCACCTATCCGCTGGCCTTGCTAACAAGGCCTATTCTTGAGACGGTACGAACAAGTAGCGATAATCTTTGGCTGACGAAGCTTTTTGAGTTAGGCGAACTTGGCTTTCTGTTCAGTCTTTTCCTTATCTTCTATCTGCTGATGTTGGCGCTTCGTCAAGATAAGGAATTTTTATTGATACTGAATAAACTTCGGCTAAAGTAAAAGCCAAGCCTTAAAGTAAAAGCCAAGCCTTAAAGGTCTTGGTCTTTAGCTTTGTCTAAAAAGCGAGACGCCGGGCTGGATAATGAAGCTGAAGCGTGCTAGGCTGGCTGATGAAGCGCCCCGCCGGCTGGATAAAAGCTAGGTTTTTTTAGAAAGGGACTTCTTCGCCGTCTTCATCAAAAGAAGGAAGGTCGCCATTTTCCATGTCATTGCTTTTAGCGCTTGGAGGCTGGTTGGAGTAAGCCGAAGAGGAAGAGCCTTGGCCATCACTGCCTTTTGGTTCAATAAAAGTAAATTCGTTTAAGACAATAACAACGCGATTACGTTTATTGCCCTCTTTATCTTCAAAGCGCTCTTGGCGTAATCTACCTTGAATGCCCATACGCTGCCCTTTTTTGAAAAAGTTTGATACCGTTTCGGCTTGGCGTCCCCAGGCTATCACATCAAAAAAAGAGGTGTGTTCCCCTGTAGACCAGCGCTCATTATAAGCTATTGAAAACTTTGCTAGTTTTCTGTCATCGTTGATTGACCGCAGCTCTGGGTCTTGTATTAGTCTGCCTATGATGTTTATAGTGTTCATTTGTCCTCGTTTCCTGCTTCTTGCTTCTTGCTTCGGTCTGTTTTTCTTCGCTAGATAGCTGGGGCTGGGGTTACATAAAGCATGTTTGAATAGTCTTTTGTTGTGGCAAAGCCTATCAAAAACCTTAGCCGCCCGCCCCGCCTTCTGGAAGCTCTGCTAGAAGTCATTTCTAAGTCATGATTATAGCATGGGTTAGAGTAGGCTTAAGATATTTTGAGTTTTGCTTCAAGTAAGCGGATTTTATCACGCAGAGCAATAGTTTTTTCATATTCTATAGAATTTTGGTTAGGGGAGGCTTAAGATATTTTTAGTTTTGCTTGAAGTAAGCGGATTTTATCACGCAGAGCAATGGCTTTTTCATATTCCATAGAATCTGCAGCCATGCGCACTTCTAGGTCTATTTTGCGAATGAGTTTCTT
>JAUXHF010000093.1 GCA_030621685.1 Spirochaetota bacterium | reverse complement strand
ATCAACGGCGTGAGATGATTGGGTATTTAGTGAAGCAAATTCTTTGCTGGGAAAAGATGGACTTCCAGTGAAGTGAAGCTAAGCAAGAGGGAAATGCGAATATGTTAGAGAAGCGAAATTTTTCCGAAATTTAGCCTGCGGGGAGAAGCATCAACGGCGTGAGATGCTTAGGTGCCTTAGATGTTTAGTGAAGCAAATTCTTTGCTGGGAAAAGATGGATTTCCAGTGAAGCTAAGCAAGAAGTAAATATGCATATGTTAGAGAAGCGGGAATTTGCTGAAACTTAGCCTGTGAGGAGAAGCATCAACGGCATGAGATGATAGGGTGTTTAGTGAAGCAAATTCTTTGCTGGGAAAAATGGACTTCCAGTGAAGCTAAGCAAGAAGCAAATATGCATATGTTAGAGAAGCGAAATTTGGATAAATTCAGCATTAGTTTAGATGATGTGGGGCTTTTTATGCTTTTTTTTGAGTCAATTTCTTGTAACGTTTTTCAGAGAAAAAAAACCGATAGAAAACAGCTTCTGGCATGGCATCAACAAGTTGTTTGAGAAGCCAAATAATAAGGCATGTGAAAATAAGCCTGCCCAGTAAAATGCCCGAGAGATGCGCTCCTGTTAGCAGCACCACAAGGGTGTCTTCAATAAGTGAATGCGAGAGTGCCAGAAAACTAAGAGCAAGAAAAAGATCTTTTGTAGGAAGGTTACGCCCGTTTTGCTTTATTTCCTCTGCAATAAAGCCGCCGCCATAAGCAAGACCAATAATTATGCCAATAGCCGTAAGCGGACCGAGTTTTTTGCCAATGCCAAAAGGTTTCAGAAAATATACAAGAAATTTTTCTAAGAGCGGAAGGATTTTAAAGAATTCGAGCACTTTGAAAAGAGTGGTAACGATGAGGATAAGGATGCTTGTGGCTAAGAGTATTTTGAAAAGAGTTAGGAAAAAATCTGCCCAAGTTTTTGATTCTCCCGAAAAGCCTTCTATAAGAAGCGTATGACCTAGGGGCTGCTGTAGCAAGTTAAAGAAATCGTAGAAAAGAGCAAGCAAGATGGCGTAGAAAAGACCGAGTGTTATGCGCAAGAGCGTGTTAGAGAATAAGCGAAGCCCACAATGACGAATAACCTGCTGCTCTATGGGGAGGTTATGCACTATAATACAGAGGCTCATCAAGACACTGGCATCGGCTACGGTTAGCGGGAACTCTGAGGCGATAAGCAGGAAAACACCCACGGAAGTGTAAAGCCCAGAGAAGACAGCGATGGCCCAAACATAGCCCATTTCGCCGGGCAGCCCAAGAAGCGCCATAACCGGATATAAAAACTTAGAAATAAATTCGATGGCATCAATGCGGCGCAATATTTCAGTAAGTAGCAAGGCTGGTATCATCATTTTATAAAGTGTGAGCGTTATCGAACGCCATTTTATGAGCAGCTCTTTTAAGGCTTGGATATAAGGTGCTAGTGCTGGCGGCGATGAATATTGTTTTTGCATGTTTGCTCTTTTAATTTTTGTTTGGTCTGTTCGTCTGTTCGTTTTCGTATTGGCTAGGCGCTTGGGGTACTGTTTAGCTTAGGCTTAGCTTAGGCTAAGCTCTCCTTCTTTTAGAGGAAAAGAACATACATGGCTTTATGGAGCGTAACTATATTTTAGCTAACAAGCAAGGATAGTATTTCTTGGGAGCCTGTAGAACGTAGTTTGTTTTTCAGCCTGTTAAGCATGGCCATAGCTAGTCCTTTTTGTGGCTCTGGCAAATTTTTCACTTGCGAGAAGAGGGTAAGTAACGCGGAAGAAATGTGGGGGTTCAGGCCATCGAAAGCCTGAATACGCTGTTCTAATAAAAGGTAAGCTCTGCCTTGTTCATCGTGGAAATACAGGGGATTATTTTTAGCAAAGCCGCCCCATAGGCTATGGACATTGTTAGGCTCGCTGCTAGTATAGATGGAGAGCCTCTCGCATTCTTCAAGCTTTGTAAATACTTTTTCATCTGGCAGTTTGCTTAAGGCCTGTATCCATTTCAAGATAGCCACTGGGGAAGATCGCCATTTACGATAAAAAATGCACATGGCTTTCTCTCGTTCTTCGCTATCAAAATAGAGCATGGAGCAGAGAGCTGAATATTCATCGCTCATGAGAGCTGCTTTGTTAAAGATTTCTTGGGCTAGGCCCAGGGCAGAGGTTTTTCCGGCGGCAGCTTGCCCTTTGGCATAAAGCTGGAGAAGCACGCTACGTAATTTAATGCTGGGAGCATCGTTTTGCTGTTGCAAAAAATGAATGGCTTGGTAGAGCTTTGGGCCAAGCCGCTGATCTAGGGTTTTATAGAACAATGGCAAAAACATGCGCAGGCCCTTAATATCTAAGTGAGGGCTTTGCCCTAAGCTCATATTTAAGAAGGCCGCGGCAGAGGGCAGGCTAAAGAAAGTGGAAAGCAATTCACGGTCGGCTTTTTTAATTGATTCAAGACGTAACTGGCTATCAAGAAAATCGAAGAAGCTGAAATCTGGCGATGCTGGCAGGCTGTTTTTTTGATTGCTTGTTTTATTGAACCAGCTTAAAAAAGTATAAAAAGCGTTTTTGATGAGTTCCTGTAGATGTTCGTAGCGACAAAAGGCATCATCTTCATAAGAGATTCGGCGAAGATGCTCGCTGGCTGAAATTGATTTTTTGACAATAATTGGCGCAGAAAAATTCCGCAACAAAGAAATGAAATCTTGTTCGCTGGCGTTATTGAATACAAGGGTGGCCTGGCTTATGCCTAAACAAAAGAGAAATTCGCTGTCGCTATCATCAATTTGAAACAAGTGGGGCGTCTGTTCATGATCTCCGTCCACAGCACAGATGCATCGCAAGGGTTTTGGCTTAGCGGGCTTTAAAAAAGAGCTAGGTTGTTTACTCGGCTTCTTGCCTACTTTGATATGGCGCATAAGGATGGGCAGCCAAAAAGGTTTAGGTTTAGGTTTATGCTTAGGGTTAGGTTTTAGCAAGGCTTCATCTTTAGCTAAGCCTTGCGAGCGCACGCCAAGCTGTTTCAAGTGAAGCTGTATTTGCTGCTTGTCTTTATGATACTGCTGTTTGACTTCTAGCACGGGGCTGCCTTTTTCGGTATACCAGCGGAAAAAAGTCGATTTAAAATGGCTTAGTTGTTCTTCGGAAGAGGGGTCTAATCCTAAAGGCTCTGTTAGGGCGCTGGCCATAAAGTTAAAGAAATCATGAACCGTAACCGCCGAGCCAAGGTGGTGTTTTAAGAAAGCATGCAGGGCCCGGCGAAAGTTTTCTGTGCCTAGCATGCAGGCCAGCATGCCTACAACCTCTGCGCCTTTATAGTATACGGTGTGAGTGTAAAAGTTATTTACTTCTTTGTAGGAAGGTGGCTGAATGGGGTGAGCGAGGGGGCTAGCATCTTCTTTAAATTGAAACTCGCGTAAGAAACTGATGTTCTTTATCCGCTGCGCGGCTACAGAAAGGTAGCTGGCAGAGAAGCTTTGGTCACGGAAAACCGTAAGCCCTTCTTTGAAGGTAAGCTGAAACCAGTTTTGCACGGTCACTCTGTTGCCTGTCCACATGTGGAAATACTCGTGGGCGATGATAGCTGAAATTCTGTCTAGTTCCTCAAGCGTAGTCATGTCTTCGCCTGCAATAAGCAAAGCGGCGTTAAAGATGTTAAGGCCGGTATTTTCCATAGCGCCAAAATTAAAAGCGCGTACGGCCAGCACTTTCATTTCATTAAGTTCATATTCTAGGCCATAGGCTTGCTCGTCAAAACGAAAGGCTTGTTCTAGGGCATTTAGGGCATGTTGTAAATGTTCTTTGCCTGCAGCCGAATGTTTATCGACAAAAAAACGTAGAGCAATTTCTCGACCACTTTTCGTTTGATAGGATTTTGAGAGTTCAATGAAATCTCCGGCGGCTAAGGCAAACAGGTAGCAGGGTTTAGGAAGGGGATCTTTATAGCAAACAACATGCCGTTTTCGCAGCGAAGAGTTTTCCGCAGGAAGGAGGCTCTGTTCTTCAAAGTTACCACCGGCAAGCAAGGTCGGGAATTCATCGCTAAAAGCTTCTATCTTGACATGCCAAATCGAGAGAATATCGGGGCGGTCTAAGCTGTAGCTTATTCGGCGAAACCCTTCGGCCTCATTTTGGGTACATAAGGTGCCGCTAGAATAGTATAGCCCTTCTAAGCTGGTATTACTTTTAGGGTTCAGTTCTACTAGAACGTCTAGCTGAAAACGCTGCTCTGGCTGCTTGATGCTAAGCCCTCTGCTACACTCATAATTATGGATAGAAAGACGCTGGTCTTGGCTGCCATTATAAAGCACTTCTAATGTTTTGAAATTCTCGCCATCAAGGTTGAGTAGGCTTGGTATAGCCCCAGAAGCTTTATTATGTTCAAAAAAAAGTTTGCTACGTACAAAAACTTGCTCGCTACTTTGAATATCGAAATGGATATGAATGTTTGGTATACGGTAAGGAGCTGGGCGGTAGTTTTTCAAGTAGACTCTCTTGGCTTGTCTGGCTTGTCTGGCGGGCAAACTTTCTTTAGAGCTTAGAGAGTGTAGAGAATTTTTGCTCCGTTCTGCTTGCTTTCCTGCTTGTATGATGCTGTTCATAGATAAACTTTTTCTATATAAATTTAAGATGCTTTTTAAAGGCTTATTATTTCGCCTTGCTTATTATTTCGTCTCTTAGCATGATGGCTATAAGAGTGAGTGAGAGTATGAGAATTAAGAATGGGTATTTCCTGCGTAAGTGGGCTGCGGGCTGCGGGCTGTTTTTGAAAGCTAGACACAGTATAAGTATACAGGAATAAAGCTAAGCGGGCTGTTTTTTTATACAATAAATTTTAATTTTGAAAGCGTTTGATTTTAAGCCAAGCATTTGCTTTTAGCCAAGCATTTGCTTTTAGCCAAGCATTTGCTTTAAACGAAGGAGCATGTTTTCAAGCAGAGCTTAGCAATCTAAGAGCTAGGCTTAGAGCAGCATATAAAGCTGGAGCTGGAGAGCTGGAAAAGAGAGCTGGAAAATTTACTCCGCTTGCAAGCAGAGATACAATGGTTATCCATTGAATGCTAGGCGAGAAAGCGTTATGGTTATGGTTAGGGTTAGGGCTAGGACTATTTAGAGCAGCAATCTAAGTGCTATGCCAGAAGCTAGGATGAAGGAAGGCTAGCAAAGTAAAAAATTCTAAGCGGCCTAAGACCATGAAAAATGAAGAGACGTATTTTGAATAATCTGAAAGACTGGCAAAAGATTTGCTTGGTCCAACGTCGCCAAAGGCTATGCCAATATTGCCGGTAACTGAAGCGGCGGCAGTAAATGCCGTATAAAAATCTACGCCGTCTAGAAGCAGCAAAACGCACATAAGCCCTACCGAAAAAAAGTAGACGCAAATAAAAATAAACACGCGATTTATAATTTCATCGCTAAAACGTGTCGTTCCCATTTTCACTGAAGAAACAAGGTTTGGCGAAATAGACTTCTTCACCTCATTCGAGAGTGCCAAGAAAAAAAGTGCTAGGCGTGAAAATTTCAACCCCCCGCTGGTTGAACTAGCACTGCCTCCTGTGAAAAACAAAATAAGTAACAAGGCCTGCGCTATTATCGGGAAAGTCTCATAGTCGATGTTTGTGAAGCCAGTAGTGGTTATCAGCGAGACAACAGTAAAAATGCCATAGCGCAGAACCTCTAGGCTAGGGTGGTCGGTCTGAAGAAAGAGCACTATGGAGATTAATGAACCAGCAAGAAAAATAAAACTTAGATACCAACGCAATTCTACATCTTTAAAAATCTCAGCGCGTATGGGTTTAAAGAGCAACACATAAAGCTGGAAATTTATTCCGCCTGCAAGCATGAAAACAATGGTTATCCATTGGATGCTAGGCGAGAAAGCACCAATGCTATCATTGTGAGTGGAAAACCCAGCCGTAGAAATAGTACAGAAAGCATGGTTTACGGCATCGAAAAAACTCATACCAAAGACTTTCAAAATGATGATGAGCAGCATGGTAAGCACCAGGTAAATGCCCCACAAATGCTGCGTGGTATCTTTAATATGGGGAGTAAAAGATTCTTTTGAGGTGCCGGGCATCTCGGAGCGAAACAGCACTCTTCCAGCTGCGCCAATGGCAGGGAAAACAGCAACGAAAAATACAATGATGCCCATGCCGCCTAGCCATTGAGAGAAGGAACGCCAGAGGAGGAGAGTATGAGGCAAGCTTTCAACATCGTGGAAAATGGAGGCTCCGGTGGTGGAAAAACCAGAGGCCGATTCAAATATCGCATCGGCTATACTGAGTCCATAGAAAACATAGGGCAAGGCGCCAAAGAAAATAAGAGAGGCCCATGTAAACACTACCGAGATGACCGCATCTTTGGTGTTTAATATGGAAAGATCGCGGCTGCCATGCCAGAGCATCGTAGCGGCGCCCACAAAGAGCAGCATAAGGCTAAGGTAAAACAGAAAGCTAGGCAAATGTAGGGGAATGCCCTCTATCCATAAGGAAAAACGGTAGAGAATTAAGGCAACAGCTAAAGCAAGCCAAAGACGACCAAGAAGCGTGAGGATGACTTTCCAGTTCATAAGCAGCAAAGAGTTTTCTTTACTTCCCAAGTTTAATGGGAAGTAATATGAAAAGAGCGATTTGGATAAACATTAAAGGTAAGGGCAGGGGTAAGGGTAAGGTTTTTAATAAGAAAGAGCTGATTACTAAGAGCTTAAACTTATTCAAAGAACAAGACGAGGTTGTTTTTATGAACGGCTTCTTCATGCCAGGTACTGGTTTTATCTAAAACGTTTTTGCTATGAGAAGATTTAAGCCCTTGGATTTTCTGTAAATCTTTGGAATCGTAATTGCTTAGGCCCCGAGCAATTATAGCATTATATTCATCGACAATATTGCAAACATCACCGGCACGGAAGGTGTTTTTCACAAGTACAATGCCGCCGGGCAACAAGGATTTTTGGTTTTGCAAGGCTGCCACGGCGCCCTTATCAATAACAATACTGCCAGCCGGATTTACATTTGAAACAAGCCAGCGTTTGCGGCTAGATATTTTTTCTGGAGCTTTGCCGGCTGCCGCGCTAGGTTGCAGAGCAGTGTGTTTAGGCATGGCTAGCTTATTTTTGTTGGGCTGAAGCGCAGAAGCCATGAAGCCGCTTGGCAAAAACATAGTTCCCGAGACTTCGCCAAAGATACTCTGGTAGAGGCCTGGGGCATAACCAGGGCTTAGCAGCGTTGGAATAGCAAAGCGTTTATTTACGCTAACAGCATTTAATTTAGTTATCATGCCTCCGCTGCCCCTTGCGCTTTTGGGGCCTTTGGCGGCTTTTACGTATTCTGGCGATAAGGCCTCGATTACGGAGACTTTTTTTCCGCTGACATAAAAACCATCAACGTCGCTGAGCATAACATAGAGGTCGGCATCGGCAAGGCCACAAACAAGGGCGCCCAGCACATCGTTATTGCCAAAACGAAGCCCATCGGTGGCTAAGGAATCGTTTTCATTGATGATGGGAATAGCGCCTAATTGCCAGAGTTCGGCAAGAGTGTTTCTGGCATTTAGGTAAGAATCTCGGTGGTCAATTGAGAATTTGGATATCAAAATCTGCCCCACCATCAGCTGTTCTTTGCTGAACGTTCGGCGGTAAGATTCCATAAGCTGCACTTGCCCAATGGCAGCAAAGGCTTGCTTTCTGCT
>JAUXHF010000305.1 GCA_030621685.1 Spirochaetota bacterium | reverse complement strand
AAACCCTCTCTAACAGCCCCAACGTAGCATCTACGCCCCCGCAATCTTATTGGGATAAAGGACCTATCCATCCCCTTCCTCTATTTAGAGGCGATGGTAAAAAAGATGCTATGGCCGGGCTGAATCCGCCAGTTTATAATGCTTCCCTGTTGCCTCCATCGCCGGCAGTTTCTTCTGCTCCAGCAGCTCCAGCAACCCCAGCAAGAACAGCTCCTACTTCAGCTAAGCAAATGGTAGCGCAAGCCTTCGCCTTGCCGGCAGAGCGTGAGAAGAAAAAGCCGAAGTTTCAGTACAATCAGGAGGGTGTGAGTAACAGCGTTCGCAATATGCTTGATGGCATCTTCGCCGCTAGCTCCGGCGGCGCCTATGTTCCCGGGCCCGAGGGCTTAAACAAAACCGATGAACTGAACGCCAAAGCCCAGGCGAAAAAAGAACAAGAAGCGAAAATAAGCGAGCTGGCTGCCACCTATAATGGCAGCACCGGCTACGCTGATTTCGTGAAAGAGCTAGGCTTGAACCCGGAAACTCTCAGCGATGGCGAGCAGGCTAGGCTGGGCAGGATGTACGAAACCGCTCAGCTGGGAAAAAGCAAAATTGAGTTTGAAAACTTAAGCAAAGATTTGAATGCCGGCAATGGCTTATCAAAATACGAGGAACTAAATTTGGTGATGGAAATGCAGGAGCGGATTTCTAAAAACACGCAACACCGAGATTACGTAAAGGCAGTAAATCAAGAAGAAGTTATTATTAACGCGCTCAAGAACCCTACAGGCTTTGGTGATATGGCCGCCGTTTTTTCTTTTATGAAACTCCTCGACCCTAGCTCAGTTGTTAGGGAAAGCGAGTATAAGGCGGCAGCTGCCGGCACTAGAGCGGCGATAGATAACTTTGAGGCATTAGGCAATAAGATTAAAGAAGGCGAGCAGCTAACCGCAGATCAACGGAAAAATTTGATAGCAGCCACACGGGTCATCGCGGCTATTTCCCAAAGGAAGCTACTCGTGATTAAAAAATCATATCAGAAAGACATCGACTATTACGGACTGCCGCAAAATGCTATGTCGCCAGAGCTGAGAACGGGTTTCTTCGCATCCCCGAGTGCTGCAACACAAAAACAGAGACAAGAAGAAAATGAAGATCCAAATATAACACCAGAAGCAGTGTGGGTACAAGAAAAATGAAGAGTGTAGTATTGACGAGAGATGAGCATGGACGCCCGCTGCGGCTTCGTGTGGACGGAAAAATAGGCCAAGTTTTAGAATGGAACGATGCCGGGAAAGCAACTAAAATAAAGACTATAAAAAACTATAAAGATAGCGAAATTAAAGCCTTCTTAACAGGCGCTGGCCAAGACCTTACTGGTGGCTTTTCTGATGAGATAGAAGCATTTTTTACGCCGCAAAGCGCCGCCGAAGTGCGCGACAAGCACGCTGCCTTGCGTTCGGCCAACCCGAAATCATTTGAAGGCGGGGAATGGGCTGGGCTGGGCGGCTCGGCTCTTGCCGCTCTCCTGGGCGCTGTTCCTAGCGGGGGGGCGTCTATTGGTGCTTTCCTTGCCAAGCAAGGCCTTAAAAAAGGAGCTACGGCCGCCGCTAAAGCTGTCGCCAAGAGAAACTTCGGCGTATTGGATGTTTTAAAAGGAACAGCCAGCGGGGGCGTCTACGGCGGCGGCTGCGGGGGTGGATACGGCGATAAGCTTGGCACGGGAGCTAGCCTTAAGGAAATTGCCGGTGATGCTAAATTAGGCGCCAAATTAGGCGCTGGCTTGGGCGGCGGCTTGGGTCTTGGAAAATTAGGCCTAGCTAAAGTAAAAAAATCTTTCCAGCCCAGTATAAGAAAACTCAAAACCTCGGCTTATTTAAGGCCCGTAAACTTCACCCCCTCGGCGAAGAGCGGCATGCAAGGTGGGATGATTAAACAAGCAGAAGATGTTGTAGCAGGCAAACTCAATAAGTTAGATAGGCTGGCGGATGATTTAGAGAA
>JAUXHF010000368.1 GCA_030621685.1 Spirochaetota bacterium | reverse complement strand
CCTTCCCTCTTGGCACAACACCGGTTGTATATACTTATATGGATCCTTCTGCCAACACAGCCACTTGTACTTTTAACGTAACAGTAACAGCCAGCGCAGACACCACGCCTCCGGTAGTTATTTGCCCCGGTGATATTACTGTTACTGCTGCTGCTGGCGCAACATCAGCAATAGTAACTTGGAGCGAACCTACAGCTACAGATGACAGCGGCACGGTTAATCTAGATAGTCAAACTTATCATAGTGGTGATACCCTCCCTCTTGGCACAACAGGAATTAGATATATTTATAGCGATCTTGCTGGCAACAGAGGTTCTTGTAACTTTTTCATAACGGTAGAGGAAGATACTAGTAGCGTTGGAGGAATAACTTGCCCTGATACTGTTATAGGACAAGAGGGTGTTTCCAACTACTTTACTATTGGAGATGGGAGCGGTAGCAATGTAACCGGCGATACGTATAACCCTCCTACAAAAATTTTATTTACAGGATTAGGAGGTAGAAGTGCTACATTTTTTTTTGGTAGTTATGCTATTTCGGGTGATGTTGGAATATTCACTGTTACAGTTACAGCAGCAGCTGATAGTGGATTGACAGGTACTTGTACCTTTACAATGGATATAAGATAATAACAACGCTGTAAGAAACTTATTATAAAAAAGCCCATGCCCTGTTCCTTTTTGGAAGTGGGGCATGGGCTTTTTTTTTGTTTTAAATACATGCCTAAAAAGCTTGCCCGGGCGGCTGTAAAGCTAGGCATCGGCGCAAAAAATACTCTAAGCTCGCAGCTAATTAATCTGCTATCTGCTATTTGCTATCTGCTATTTTCTTGATAAGAGTAAAGTAAACATAAAATTCTTTAGCGCTGACCTTTCTTTCTTTGAATATGCAGGGCTTACAAGAAATAACTGCATTATACAAGGAAAAACAAAAGCATTGACTTTTATCTCTTTTTTTTGTATACTTAGCTATCACATAACCATGATTACAGCAAGCATGCTTTAAAAATGCGATACATGTGAATTTTATGCATAATTATGTGTAATGTTATGGATGTTAATAATTAGATGGAGAATAATAAATAATGAAAAAAATACAATATAAAAGAGAATTGAAAATGGAAATATTTAGAAAAGGCTTATGGCTATTATCGCTAGGCTTTCTCTTGCTTGCGGCGGCGGCAATAGCATCTTGTACCGTAGCTGTGGAAGGGAGCGCTGCAGATGCTAATG
>JAUXHF010000129.1 GCA_030621685.1 Spirochaetota bacterium | reverse complement strand
TGAGTTACAGGTTACAGGTTACAGGGGATGGCATAGAATATATTTTCCATGCCATCCCCAGATTTTCAGCCTAGAGTTTTGAGCAGTTTTTTTTATGAAACAATACTTTAGTTTTATAGCCAAACGAATTTTACAATCTTTGCCAACTTTCTTGTTGGTGATAACCCTTTCGTTTTTCTTAATTCGATTGGCACCAGGAGGCCCCTTCGATCAAGAACGCCAGCTTCCTAAAGAAGTGGAGGCTAACCTTCGTGCTTACTACGATCTTGATAAGCCCGTATATCAGCAATACTTTGATTATGTGCTGGGCATTTTCCAAGGAGACTTGGGCCTCTCTTATAATTATCGGGATTTTACGGTAAGCGAGCTTCTTATAGATGGTCTACCTTTTTCTTTTATCATAGGTTTTTACTCATTAATCCTAGCCTTTGTTGGTGGTGTTTTCCTTGGCTCGCTAGCGGCTATTCGAAGAAATTCGAAAACGGATTACATGGCCATGACAGTTGCCATGTTTGGCGTAGCCGTGCCTAACTTTGTCTTAGCGCCTATTTTAGTGTTGATATTTGCCATATGGCTGAGATGGCTACCAGCAGGTGGCTGGGGAGAAGGAGGCTTCGCTAACTTAGCCTTGCCCATATTCACGTTAGGCACAGCCTACATGGGCAGCATCGCTCGGCTTACCAGAGGCTCTATGATAGAAGCCCTGGGGGCAAACCATATTAATACGGCTAGAGCCAAGGGCCTGAAGGAACATCTTGTTGTTTGGCGTCATGCCATGAAAGCCACGATGATACCCGTTGTTTCGTACTTAGGACCGGCTACTGTAGGCATTGTAACTGGTTCCTTAGTAATAGAAATTATCTTTGGCCTCCCCGGTATTGGCAGATACTTTATTCAAGCAGCCTTAGGCCGTGACTATCCTTTGGTCATGGGCACGGTTGTATTTTATAGCACGTTAATAATAGTTTTTAATTTACTCGTAGACATTCTCTATGGCTTTTTAGACCCTAGGATACGCTTGGATTCTTAATATGGAAGAAATACAAACTACAAAAAAGCTAAGCTCGAAAGGGGAGAGTCTTACTAAAAAAGGCTTTCGCAGCTTGTTTCAAAACAAAGCAGCGCTGGTCTCTATGCTTGTTCTTGGCGTTATTTCGTTTCTTTCTATTTTTGGACCTATTTTCTTACCAAATGATCTGGATACCATTTACTGGGATTACATCCAAGCAGCCCCCACCACAGATAATTGGCTTTTTTTTGGCACCGATGCCAACGGCCGTGATCTGCTCGTGCGAACGCTTTTTGGAGGAAGAATTTCACTTTCTGTAGCCGTAGTCGCCACCTTTGTCTCCTTAGTTATCGGCGTGGCCTACGGGGCTATCTCGGGGTTTTGGGGAGGAAGAACCGATGCCGTGATGATGCGTTTCGTGGACATTCTTTATTCTTTGCCTTTTATGTTTATTGTCATTCTTCTTGTTGTTGTTTTTGGACGCTCTATTTTCTTAATTTATATAGGTATTGGCTTGGTGGAGTGGCTGGATATGGCCAGAATTGTGCGCGGGCAGACTTTAGCCTTAAAACATCGTGAGTTTGTTGTCGCCGCAGAGGCTTTAGGTGTAAAACAAATAAATATAGTATGGCGTCATATCATCCCCAATGTGATTAGCCCCGTAGTTATCTATGTTACCCTCACCATTCCCAAAGTTATTATTATTGAATCTTTTATTAGTTTCTTAGGGCTGGGCGTACAAGAACCTCAAACCAGCTGGGGCCTGCTTATTGCAGAGGGCGTCGATCTTATGGAAGTTGCCCCTTGGATGCTGCTCTTTCCCTCTTTATTTCTTGTTATTTGTATTTTCGCTTTCAATTTCTTAGGCGATGGCTTGCGTGATGCTTTCGACCCGAAAACACATTGAAGCGATGAGGCTATGAAAAGTCATGCTAGGGCGATACTCCTGCTTTAAGATTAAGGCATACAAAGATATTCTTACGTTAGCTTAAAGATATACAAAAATAGCCATGAAAGAAAGTAGCAAGCAGCCCATTCTAAGCGTAAGAGGCTTATCTATAGATTTCCATCTGCCAGAAGGCGTTACGCATGCCCTGCGTGATGTAAGTTTTGAAATTCACAAAGGAGAGACTTTAGCCCTCTTAGGCGAATCCGGCTCGGGCAAATCTATTTCGGCGATGTCTGTTCTGCAGCTTTTGCCTTATCCTATGGCAAGGCATCCTAAGGGTTCTATTATATTTCGTGGCAAAGACTTAATAACCCTTTCTAAAAAAGAGTTGTACAAAATTCGTGGTAATGGCATATCTATGATTTTCCAAGAACCGATGACCGCGCTTAATCCCTTGCAAAGCATCGGCGCACAAGTAGCCGAGGGTTTGTTTTTGCATAATCCGGGTTTAAGCCAGAGCAAGGCTAAGGCAAGAGTCTTGGAGCTTTTAGAAATAACCCGCGTTGCTCGTGCTGCCGAGAGAATGCATGCCTATCCCTATGAGCTTTCTGGCGGGCAGCGCCAGCGTGTCATTATTGCCATGGCCCTCATCAATAACCCTGATATCCTTATTGCCGATGAACCCACAAGCGCCTTAGACATAAGCGTACAAAATCAAATCCTGCAGCTGCTCATAGATCTGCAGCGGAAATTCGGCATGGCTATTTTGTTTATCACACATGACCTTAGTGCTGTCGAAAAAATTGCTGACCGAGTCTCTGTTATGAAAGACGGCCAAATTGTAGAAAGTGGCGATAAAGAGCAAGTGCTACGGAGGCCTAAGCATCCCTATACAAAACTCCTTTTAGATAGCCATATTAAAGGTCATAAACAGCCCTATGAAAAAGATGCCAAAACCATCTTAGAAGTCGCTAAGGTTCAAGTTGAATTTCCCTTAAAACGCTCTTTCTTTGGCCGCTCTCTTTCCACTCTAAAAGCGGTCAAAGATGTCTCTATTTGCTTGAAGCAAGGGCAGACCTTAGGCATCGTGGGCGAGTCGGGGTCGGGGAAATCTACGCTTGGTAAAGCCATATTAAAACTGCTACATAAAAACACAGTTAGCATGCAATCCTTGTTTTTTGATGGCAAGGATATTAATAAAATATCCTCCGAGGAAATGCGCCGATTACGCAAAGATATTCAAGTAGTCTTTCAAGATCCCTTTGGTTCGCTTTCCCCGCGTATGACCGTAGATGGCATTATTCGCGAGGGCCTTGATATCCACTTCAGCAAACTTAGTAAAGCGGAAAAACAAGAAAGAATAGAACATGTCTTGTTAGATGTTGCTTTGAATTTAGATATGCTAGGGCGCTTCCCCCATGAGTTTTCAGGCGGACAGCGCCAGCGAATTGCCATTGCTAGAGCCATTGTGCTACGGCCAAAATTCTTGTTATTAGATGAGCCAACCTCGGCCCTAGATAGAAATGTTCAGGTTCAAGTGCTGAATTTACTCCGAGATCTTCAAAAAAAATACGGCTTAACTTATTTGTTTATCAGTCACGATCTAGACGTAGTCCGGGCTATGTCCGATGACGTAATTATTATGAAAAACGGCGAAGTTCTGGAATCTATAAAGATAGGAAAGTCCAAAAAAGCTTTTCTCAGCTTAGAAGACTTTTAACAAAAACCAGCCCATACAATAAGGCCTTTCAAAACAAAGAGTAGATAGATAGTATATATGGCCAGCGTCAGCTTAAAAAATATTAACAAAAAATGGCAGTCAATTTATGGCGTGAAGGACTACAATTTAGAAGTTAATGACCGTGAATTCATTGTATTTCTTGGGCCCTCTGGCTGCGGAAAAACAACGACCCTGCGGATGATAG
This sequence comes from Spirochaetota bacterium, assembly GCA_030621685.1. Classification (GTDB taxonomy): domain Bacteria; phylum Spirochaetota; class UBA12135; order COTS27; family COTS27; genus JAUXHF01. The sequence goes on along the minus strand of JAUXHF010000129.1, from coordinate 2,170 downwards.
CCGGCTTAGAAGACCCCAGCTCCGGAGAGATTTTCATTGATGACATCTTGGTAAACAACCTTGAGCCTAAGGACAGGAACATTGCCATGGTATTTCAAAACTATGGGCTTTATCCGCATCTTTCGGTGTATGACAACATCTGCTTTCCGCTAAAAGTAAGAAAGATACCTAAAGAAAGCCATGACAAAAGAATTCGCAAGGCGGCTGCTATGGTGGAACTAGAAAGCTTGCTTAGCCGTAAACCCAAAGAACTTTCTGGCGGCCAAAGACAACGGGTGGCCTTAGCACGTGCTATCGTGCGTGAGCCTAAAGTCTTTTTAATGGATGAGCCGCTCTCTAACTTAGATGCCAAACTAAGGATTTCTACCAGAGCCCAATTGAAGAACCTTCAACATGAACTACAGGTAACCACAATATATGTTACCCATGATCAAATTGAAGCTATGACTTTAGCCGATAGAATAGTAGTCATGGACAAAGGTGAAATTCAACAAATTGGCAGTCCCATAGAAATTTATAATAATCCGACAAATATTTTTGTGGCTGGGTTTATTGGCTCGCCGCCCATGAATATCGTGAAAGGAGAAATTCATGATGGTGTTTTTAACAGTGATGGAATGCGCATTGAAGGATTGCAAAAAAATATAAGCGAAGCTGTCTATCTTGGCTTTCGTGCTGAAGATTCTGAGTTAGCAAGTGACTCAAAATCAAGCCAGCTCAGCTCAAGCATTTTCAGCTACGAGTTGCTGGGCAATTGCACCATGCTCAGCATCAAGATTCAAAACACTCTTGTTAGCATAAAGGCTTCTAAAAACTTTAAAGCTGCTATCGGAGATATTGTGAACATACACATACCGGTTTCTAGCTGCCATATTTTTGATATGCAAACCGGAAAAAGAAAGCTAGCCTAGCCTGAAGCCGAATTAAAGGCTATACTCTAGCTGCAAAGATGGCGTTTCTCTGCCTTTAGCTTTGTAGCTGCCATGTCCGCTAATATTTTTTAGCTGATGGCTGCCAGAGCCTTTAACAATCTGAAGTTTTCCGCTGGCTGTGCTATCCAAAAAACTGCCTATATCCGATAGCACAAAACTTCCTTTTTCCCCGTCCAAAATACCATCAAAACGAATAAGCCCAACGTAGCTGGCTATACTTTCCATGGGGCTTTCGGCGTTATATTTTGTATACGCTATAAGAAGCTGAGCATATCCCTTGCCTTGCATAGAGCCAGAAAATTCCCAATTGCTTATTACTCTTGTTAAACGAAGTGGTTTTTCTTCGCAGGCTTTTTCATCCCAATCTATGATTTTATAATCTGATTTGCTTTTTGTTGTCATGCTCTTCATCCAAAGTTTTCGGTTAAAAACTCCTCCCAGCGCTGTACATCAGCGGCTTTAGCTCTTTCTTTTCCTTTAGGGATGTTTTTGAAAAAACAGTGGAGAGAGAAGGATTCGAACCTTCGAAGTCGAAAGACGTCAGATTTACAGTCTGGTGCAGTTGGCCACTTTGCTATCTCTCCAAGATAGCTAATTTTAACATAGAAAGTATGCGATAAGAAACTAGATTATAATATTTTTTGTTTTTAACTAAAATTACTGTTTTGTCTTTGTTTTATCCTAAGGCTTTGTTCATCTGTAAAACATTGTTTTTGTTATAAATGCTTATTGTTAACAATTTTGCTAAAAGGCCCCTCATAAAACAGATACTTTGATAAAGTATCTTATAAAGCAGGTACTCTAATTTTTTAGCCATGGCGAAGAAAACATACATTTTTAGTATCTAAAACATACTAAAGAACATTGTTTTGGGGATAAATTTCAAAGTAGCTTCTGTCTCATTGTAAGGATGAAGTACAAGGGCTATAATAAATACAAGCACTTCTGTATTTTAGAAAGTACCTTAGGAGTAATATAGATGGTATAAAAATAGATGGTATAAAAACTCTAAGCAATATGTGATTTTCACATGGTTTTTACATAGCTTTTTTAAGAATGCCTATCTTTTTCACTAATATTTCACTAATACACACAGTAAGTAATCATACATTGGAGTAAGAAGACATGCAAGAAATAATGTTAAAAACGCTTGGAGAAGAATATGTAGCAGAGAAAACAATTGAGGATAGCATATTTGATATCCTCAATTTACTTGAAGCACCTACGGGCAGATCCAG
>JAUXHF010000366.1 GCA_030621685.1 Spirochaetota bacterium | reverse complement strand
ACGGCAAGCGCGGGGATGTAATTTTCTCCACCCGAGAAAAAGCAGAAAGCCAGCTTAGGTATCAGAATTTTGTTCTTGAATTCAGCTTAAAAAGCTTAAAGCTAAGGAAAGAAATGCTTTTTGGATTATTTTCTGCTAAAACATTTTAAAAAGTGTTATATTCTGCTAGATTAAAGCTTGTTAGCTCTCGTTAAATATCTAAAGAGATGCCATAGCTATTATGACAATTAGTTTATGATAATTACTCTATGATGAAGCAAGACTTTCCTGCAGGAAAAACCAAGCCGCTTATGCTTAGTTTGCATAACATCTGTTTATTACACAGCGTATATCATGAGGAAATAACAGAAAATTTATTAAAAGGAGCAAAACAGTACTTTGAGGAATTACCGAAGGCCTCAAGGCCGAGTTTTTTTTCTATGGCGGTTCCCGGCGCTTTCGAGCTGCCATTAGCCTGTAAATGGCAGCTTGCCACGAAGCAGGTGAGCGCTGTTATTGCTATGGGCTGTTTGTTACGTGGCGAGACTCCGCATTTTGGCTACATTTCTGCTGCTTGCGTGCATGGTCTCCAAAGCGTGGCTTTAGAATGCGTTAAGCCCGTAGGATTTGCTGTTCTTACGGCTAATACTCTTGAGCAAGCAAAGCAGCGTTCCTCTTTAGAGCCGGCGTTGCTACATTGTAATAAAGGTTATGAAACGGCGATGGCCGTTGGGCAGATGCTTAGCCTCGTAAAAAATAAAGAATGAAAGAAATAGAACAACCCATGGCTAAGCCAGAATCTAGCGAAAGAAAATTTGGGGAAAGAAAAACTACGCATAAAGGCCAAGACCAGAGGCCATGGCCACGAAAGAGGTATGAATCTTCGGGTGATGGGCAGCAAAACACTGGCTTTAGAAATTCCGCCTCGCATGATGATAAACGTCAAGACGAGAGGCCATGGCCACGAAAGAGGTATGAATCTTCGGGTGATGGGCGGCGAAACACTGGCTTTAGAAATTCCGCCTCGCATGATGATAAACGCGGAGACCAGAAACCATGGCCAGGCAAGAGGCATGAATCTTCGGGTGGTGAGCGGCAAAACTCTGGCTTTAGAAATTCCGCCTCGCATGACGATAAACGCCAAGATGAGAGGCCAGGACCATGGCCAGGCAAGAAGCATGAATTTTCGGGTGGTGAGCGGCAAAACTCTAGCTTTAGGAATTCCGCCTCGCATGATGATAAACGCGGAGACCAGAAACCATGGC
>JAUXHF010000153.1 GCA_030621685.1 Spirochaetota bacterium | reverse complement strand
CCATCCCCTTTCCTTTGAAAAAAACATCCCAAATTTTTGTGAGCGCCGGCTTCTCTTATCCCATAGTTTTTTTTCTTGGTATAATTTTACGGTCTTGATATTGTTTAAATTCGAAGCAGGGCTACTATCAAAACTGAATTTCTGCACTTTGAGACAAAACAATTCAAACCTAAGCAGAGAAAAAGGCCTATGAACATCGATTCCAAACTACAAGCATGGCTTTTTAAAAGCCTAGGAAGCAGGGCTTACCAGTTTTTGGAAGCCTCTGCTATCGCTAGCTACCTCAAGCAAGTAGCCGAAAAATCTTCAGCCAACTCTGCCCAGTTCCATGCAAGCCTAGAAGAACTTACACAATTCTATGCCAAGAGCCTGCAAGGCTCTAAAACAATAGCGGCTGCTTGTTCTCATGAAATTCGAAACCAGCTTATACATCTGGTAAAACTGCTTATACCTTGGCGGAAAGGACCATATGCTTTTACTTTTACTTTTAGCAATTTACAAGCAAGCAAAGAAAGCCCAGGCTCTGAAAAAAAAGATAGAAGCCATGCAACATGCCAAGAAACCCAAGCCCAAGCCCTGCCCTACCCTTACCATATAGAAAGCGAATGGCAAAGCCAGCTGAAATGGGAAAGCATGTACCAGCACTTGCAAAAAAGGCTGAACAGAAAAACCTTTAACGGCATGCACATAGCCGATATTGGTGGCAACAACGGGTATTTCTCTTTTAGATTAGCTGAAGCAGGTGCCGATTCTGTTTTGCTGCTTGAACCCACAAGCCTTTATTTTAAGCAGTTCACCCTGCTTTCATGGCTTCGCCAAGCTGGCATGTTTATTTGGCCAGAAAGCTCGGCAACAAGCCCAGCAATACATGCCAGCTTCGCCCATCCCCAGCCCTTGCCCCAACCCTTATCCCAACCCTTGCATGTAGCTACTGCTACAAAGGCAGGAGCCGGAACAGAGGCATCCGGCTGTGATAAAAAAATTTTCTTCTCGCAGCTTGGCTACCAAGCTTTAGAATATTTTCATAAAAGTTTTGATATTCTTCTTCTTTTGGGAATTCTTTATCATCATGAAAACCCTGAAGGCATATTAGCTTTAGCAAAAAAAGCCCTAAAAAACAATGGCCTGCTGGTTGTCGATTGCCAAATAATTGATGCCACGCCCCCTCAAGATCCTTCGAAAAACATATCTGAAAAAAAACTTCCCTATATTCTCTACCCCGGAGTCCGCTATACTGGAAAACGCGGATTTCATTATCTGCCTAGCCAAGAAGCTCTTCTGCTTTGGTTACAGCGATCAGGCTTTCAAGATATAAAAGTTTTTCATAATGAATACCTTCATCCAACTGAACAAAGACGAACAAAACATGCCCCCCTGCCTTCATTACGAGAAGGCTTGCAAAGCTCGCCGGCAAAAAATTTAGCAAAAGGAAATATTCAAAATCAAGGTTTTTCCTCCAACACAGAAGAGGCCTCTGCCTCTGTTAGCCAAGAGGGCTACCCTCCTCCCAAACGCCTGTATGTAAGCGCCCGCCCTTATCGTGATCGTGGGTAGTAAAATTTACTTTATAGAAAATTATTATAAAAATTGTAGAAAAATCTCTACTCGTTATGTAGTAAGATATTAAAATTAAAATTTACGCAAACAAAACTATGATGACAGAGGCAAAAAATAACTCACAGCATAAAGAAGAAGAGCCGCTTACTTTGTTCCCCAGCCAGCCATACGAAAAACTTAGCCCCATGCTAAAACAGTATCTTGATATTAAGAAATTGCATAGCAATAAATTTGTTTTTTTCAGATTAGGGGATTTTTTTGAACTTTTCTACGATGATGCCAAAAAAGCTGCTAAGATACTAGGCATTGTCCTTACACAGCGAAACCACGTGCCCATGTGTGGCGTGCCTCATCATCAGCTACGAAACTATGCCAGCAAACTTCTCGCACAAGGTGAAAAGGTCGTCATTGTCGATCAGCTTAACCAGCTTACTCAGCGGGCGGGCAAACTTAAAAATACATCGCCTAGCTTGAAGTCAGCCTTATTGGAAAATAACGATACGCCGCCTTTAGAAAAACCTGAAAACAAAGAAACAAAGCCCTTTTCTGTGAAGCCCTCTATTATCCAAAGGCGCATTACACATATCCTAAGCCCCGGCACAGCATGGGAGGAAATCTCTACCGCCGAACGAGAAAATAACTATATTCTTGGCATTTTTTCGAAAGCTAGCAGTTTTGAGCTAAACCCAGCTAAGCCAAAGAAATCCCATAAAACAGCTGATACAAACAATATGCCCGAGCAAGCAGCAGAAGAAAAACAAGAGCAATTACAAGAGCAATTACAAGATGAAGTACAGAGCAAAACACTACGCCATTGGGTAGCTCTCCTGTTTGATGTCTCCACCGGAGATAGCGAGTTTTTTGATTTTGGCGAAGATACGCTTTCTTCTTTTAGCCAGCGGCTCAGCCTCTTTGATGTCAGAGAGCTCGTTCTACCTCCCCGATATCCAGAGCGAGAGGTCGCCCGTCTTTTCCAAACTTTTAATGGCAAGAAATTAGTCAACACCATGCCAGCCAGTCTGTTCAGCCATGCCAAGGCTGGTCCTGCTCTGCGGCGTTTTTATGCAAACGCCTCGTTAGAAGCAGGCGGCGGTATTCTTTCTGCCGAAGCAAGCGGCCTCTATGAGCATGCTCTTTTTTCTCCGCTTATGGCAGCCCTGCTCGTCTATGTAGAGGGCAATTTAGGCGGCAGTCTTCCCCACCTCAAACAACCCAGTATTCACCGGCTACACGATAGGCTCATTATCGATGTCATCTCTTTTGCTAATTTAGAAATCTTCGAAAACAGTGAAGATAGAACTTCTCGCTATACCTTGCTAGAAACTCTAGATACCGCCAAAACAGCCATGGGCGGAAGATTGCTACGGCGCATGCTGCTGGGTCCTTTAAGCAACCAAAAGGCTATACAGCAACGTCTAGCTGTAGTCGATGTTTTTTTTAACCAGAAAGAATTACGCCAACATACCAGCCATTGGCTAACTACAATAGCCGACCTTGAACGCCTTGCCGCCAAACTTTCCATGCATACCCTAGAGCCACGGCAGCTGCTTAAGCTTGCTCAATCACTAAAAGCATGCTCTCATCTTTTAAGCCTACTGGCCAGCCATGCCAGCTCTTTTGCCGCTACTTTCCAAACAAGTAAGGACAAAGGCCATCCCGCTCAATCACAAGAAAATAGCCCTGCCGCCCTGTTACCCAACGAAGGCTTTAAGCAGTTTCTTCAGTGTACCCGCCATTATAAAACAAGCCAAAATGCTAAGGTCTTTACTGAATGTACAAATATGCCAAAAGAGAAGCAAGAAAATGAAAGCCATACTGAAAAAGGCTTAAATTTAAACCTAAATGTAGACTTAAATTTAAGCTTAAATGTAAGTCTACATTACGCCGCTACGTTCCTAGCTGGTATTGCATCCAGTATTGAGGAGACCTTAAGTGAAAACCCCGGCCATCGCTTTGGAGAGCAGCCAGTTATTATCCGTAGCGGCCTTGATGAAAACTTAGATTCACTGCGGGCTGTGCAGAGCAATTTCAACAAAGAACTACAAAAGCTGCTAGAGAAAGAACGGCAGCAAACCGGCATGCACCTCTTGAAAATAAAACGTAGCGAGAAGTCTGGAGCATTTTTTGTTGTGAGCAAACAAAGCCTAGCTCATGTGCCAGCGCATTTCAAACATCGTCAAAGCCTAGTAGGCTCCCAGCGTTTTGTCAGCGCCCAGCTTACCCTGCTTGAACAAAATTTAAAAAACAGCGAAGAGCAGCTTGCTGTTGTGGAGCGCAAGCTCTTCATAAGCCTCTTAGCGAAGATAGCTTCAGTGCTAAGTTTTATTAAAGACATGGCCACTTTCACCGCTTATATCGATGTGTTTTCTAGCTTCGCCGAGCTGGCCTTGTTACGAAATTTTATTAAACCAAAAATAGCCGAAGCGAGTGAAGCGCTGGTACTGAAAGGAGCAAGGCATCCCGTAGTAGAGCAGCATGTGGCAGAGGCTTTCATCCCCAACAACCTTGTTTTAGCCAGCGGGAGAAAAGAGCATAGTTTCATCCATATTCTTACAGGACCAAACATGGCAGGGAAATCCACCTTCCTTCGGCAAACCGCGCTTATTTGCTTGATGGCACACTTAGGAAGTTTTGTTCCCGCCCAGGCAGCAACCATACCCGTGCTCAAAAGAATCTTCACTAGAATTTCTAGTTCCGATCGTCTCTTTAAAGGGCAATCCACTTTTCTCGTAGAAATGAACGAAGCGGCAACCATAGTCCGTGAAGCCAATGACCAAAGTTTAGTTATTATGGACGAGGTCGGTAGAGGCACCAGCACCTATGATGGTTTGGCCCTAGCATGGAGCATCCTTGAATACCTATGCGATGAACCAAGCAAACGTCCACGTATTCTTTTTGCTACGCATTATCATGAAATGACCTCGTTCAAAGAAGGCCGTGAAAAATCTGTTTCAAACTATACCATGGCCGTAAAAGAGCTGCCTCACTCTCTTCTCTTCTTGCGAAAGGTAATAGCCGGCGAGAGCAAGCGCTCGTATGGCATAGAAGTAGCTAGGTTAGCAGGATTTCCCAAGAAGGTTTTAAGCCGAGCCCAGCATATTCTAAAAGGCCTAGAAAATAAAAAGCTAGGCTAACAAGAACCTCTTCTAAGCTTTAAAGCATGCCAGAACCTCTTCTAAGCTTTAAAGCATGCTAGAACTGCTTCTAAGCTTTAAAGCATGCCGTAAGTTCCTAGGCTAGTTATTTCTCGCCGATATCTTCTTCTAGCTTTGAGGCCTGCTGAAGTTTCCTAAGCCTATCGTCTTTCTTACTCGATGTTTTCCTGTCCAGCAAATTTTCAACAAATTTGCCTTCTTGTTTCAAGCGTTTCACGGTATAACTGCAAATTTTTTCGGGAGCATTATCAAGCTTAAAGTATTCTTCGTAGCTATCTTTTTGGGGCGTATAAGGCCCCGCTAAAGTGCCCTCTTGGCGACATATCCTTTTCTTCACTATCCCCACAGGTTGCGTGAAATCCTGAACTTCATCGGCTTGCAGGGCTTGTTTCTGAAATCGAATCCAGACAGGAGCGGCCACGCCGCCGCCCGTTCGGCCATAGCCTAATGAACGATTGTCATCATAGCCCAGCCATACCGCTGTGGAAAGCAGTTT
>JAUXHF010000310.1 GCA_030621685.1 Spirochaetota bacterium | reverse complement strand
CTTCTAAATGAGCTACTTTTAAATTAGCTCCTTGTAATTTAGCTCCTTCTAAATGAGCTCCGTCTAATCTAGCTACTGTTAAATTAGCTCCTTGTAATTCAGCTCCTTCTAAATGAGCTCCTTGTAATTTAGCTCCTTGTAATTTAGCCCTTTGTAATTTAGCTCCTGCTAATTCAGCTCCATTTAAATAAGCTCTTTGTAAATCTATCCATTTACTTTTAAAAGGTATTTTTATTTCTTCAACTTTTGGGTTTTCTTGCTTTTTTATAAGTATGTTAAGTATAGTTTCTATTTCTGCAGATGGTTTATTTATATGCTTTTCTTTGTAACTACCTTCTCTTGTCAATTTACAGACACGAACACAAAGCAAATAACAAATCTCTTTCCGACGTTCTTTGCTTTCCCTAGCAGAGTGGTTAAGCCCAAATATAGCACCGAGCAAAACACTTTCATTCTTACTGCCCAAGTTCTCAATGGCTTTGTTGTAGCTTTCATTCTCAAGGCTTTTTTGGGCTATATCAGTTTGTTTTTCGGAAGCCTTAGTACGTTGAGACAAAAAATAGACAGCAACTCCTGCTACAATTGGTGTAGCGACTCCTGCCACGAGTATCAGGAATTCTAGGGTTGGTACAATAACGTTACATATAAATTCAAGAATACTGTGCATAAATAAAATTTCCTCGCTTCAACATTTGTTATATCACCATCACCATCATGATTAGAAAAGCCCTTTGAACTCTATAAGGTTATACTAGCGCCTAGGCCTAGGCTTAGTGCCGCGTTTCTTCCACTATAACGTGGCGATGGCGTGGCGATGGTTTTAGATAGCTTAAATTTTCTCGATGCGAAGCTCAGCGCTTAGCAGCGAGCTGGCAGAGCCTCTAACCGAGCCTGTAACCGGCATAGTGTATTCTGGCAAAACGCTACTAGCCACAGGAATATGTGTTTGTAGCACGGCTATGCCATGGCTGGGATCGTAGCCAATCCAGCCGGCTCCGGGAAGAAAAACCTCCAGCCAGGCATGCAGGTCAGAAGTAGCGCTCTCTTCAATAAAAAAATAGCCGCTTACAAATTTCGCAGCGAAACCCATATCTCGAAGAAGCTGAATTTGCATCCATGCGAGATCCCGACACGAGCCTGTTTTTTCTTCAAAGGTTTTTCTAGCGATATACGGCTCGCCTACTTCCCTCGTGATGAGTTTGAAATTCTTATGCACCGCCCCAGTAAGCTCTGAAAGAAACGTTAGGCTGCTCCCCTTTGCATGTTCCATTACATCATTGCCAAAATGCCTTAGCTCTGTTGAAACATGGCAGGACTCTAACGCTGCCATCAGAAGTGTATCAAGTTTTTGCGGATACGTAAAAGGGTAGCTCAAAAACCGCAGTGGGTATACTACGAACAGAAAAGGATTATGTTTTGAAAGTTTTAGCTTGACTTCAGATTCTATTTGCAGATGCCGGCATTTTTCCTTGAACCAAGCATGGCAGACAATATTGCTCTCGGCATCTTCCTGCCATGACAGCCCCGCTGGTTTTGGCTGAACCTTTAACGAAAATGCTTCTAGCGAAACAAAATCATTTGGCCTCGGCTTAAAGCGCAAATAATGCGGCTCAAAATGAACATCAGCGCTATACATGTAGCTGGTTTTATGCTTTATGCTAAGCTTCATAAACATCTTTTAGCTTGTAGCAAGCTTCCTTTGTAAGCTATTCATATATAGCAGCGGCGGTATAACATGGCGGTATAACATTTATGGCTTAGCCTCATATGAAGCCGTTATTTATCATGCTGTGGAGTGAAGCCGTTATGGGAGAGTATGAATAATTTTTTCTATCCAGCTCTCGGGAAGCTGGCC
>JAUXHF010000266.1 GCA_030621685.1 Spirochaetota bacterium | reverse complement strand
ATAAAGGCATCGGAAAGGCGAATACTGGCTTTTGTTTTGGCAAGCTGGCTGAAGACATCGCTTAATTTTGCCTCTAAATACAAGCCGTGGTGGACAACAATATCGGCATTCAAGAGTTTCCGTGTATCGCTTTCTTTGGCGCGGTAAAGATGCGGGTCTACGCCTGCGGGCATCAAAGATTGAACATCAAGGCGCTCTTTTCCAAGCTGGCGTAGTAAGTCGGCTGCTATGGTCGTGCTGGTAGTAACTTTAATTTTCCTTAAAGCATTTCCATCGCTTTTAAGCGTAAGCGTTATTTCTTTTGGGGCTTCTTTGGCAGGAACAGAAGTTTTCATCTGGGAATTCTGAGAATTACAGCTACTAAGAAGCACTAAGGAAAAGATAGAGTTAAACAAGATGAAGAAAAAAATCTTTCTTCTTAAAAACAGCAGGCTAGTAAACCTAAACTTTCTTGGAGAACTATATATGAGTTTTTTATTCATATTAATTAAGTTTTTTAATAATTTTGACGTATTTGGGAAAATAATATTTGTAGTTAATGCATATAGTAAAAGTATTTTCCTATATATAGTAAAAGTATAGTGTGATAGGTCGTAAAAGTCAAGCAATATATAATAAAACTGTATTGCTTTAGTATATGGGGTACAATTTCGGAAGGCATTGTTAAGAAATGTTTTTAAGAAGAACCTTTTTTTCTGGATATTTAAAAAATAAAAGCAGTATTTAGAGGAAATTAAGAAAAACAAGGGTAATAGCCTTAGGTCAATGGCCAATGGTGAATGGCGGAGTTGTTTTTGATGGAAAATTCGGTTGTTAAAAAAGTAGAACAATTTCTTAGGGCCGAGAGCCTCTTACCCGAGCAAATTACGGGTGACTTTTCAACATCGGAGGAATTGGCGGCTAATATTGACGTGGAAAGCAAGAATTTGTGGAATTTCCTAGAGGGCAATTTCCCAGCCAAGCATGCTAAGCCAGAAGCGATGAAAGCCGGCAATTCCGCGCTTACTTTCATACATTATCGGCAACCAGAGGCAGGCGAGCATGTTTTGGTAGTTGATCTTGGTGGAACGAACTTACGTCAGGGCCGAATTAGTTTTATATCAAACCATGCAATAGAAAAGAATCTTGATTTGATGGCTAGCTTAGAAGACTATACGAAAGAACAGCTTGGCTTGCTAGAAAAACCATTAGGCAGAGAGGAGCTTTTCACAAGAATCGCCAATAAGTTAAAACCTCTTTTACAAGATCAGCTAAAAAACACTAAGGCCAATGGCAGTGGGCAAGAAGCTAAGGCTAAACCAAGAAAGATAAGCCTATGTTTTTCGCATCCCATCAGCGTAAGAGAAAATAAAGGGCATTACGATGCCTATCCTTTGTATTTCACAAAAGAGCGTAAGGCTAATGATCTAGTTGGCGTAGCCTTAGGGGCAGAACTCAATAAATACCTGCAAAAGCTTGGAGTAAGCGAGAAACAGCAAAAAGTTGTGGTGTTAAATGATACCGTAGCTATTGCCTTAGCAGGACTTTGGGAGTTACAAAGGAAAGCTAATAAAACAAATAAAGCAAATGGGCAGGATGCATGGCATGGCATGCCGCGTCAAGAAGCGCTGGCCTCGGCTGGCTGTTTTGGAGCTTCAAAAACTCATTCAGAGACTCATTCAGAGATCATTGATACTGTGCTTGGCGTAGTGCTAGGGACGGGGTTTAATATAGCTTATTTAGAACCGGTAGAGTTAGAAGCAGCAGAATTAGAAGCAGCAGAGAACAAGGCGGCAAACCAAAAAAGCAGCCTTAGGGGCAAGGGATTTTCTAAAAGCGGGCGAGAAAACAGAGAAAACAATAGTTTTCTTCAAAAACGCATGATGTATAACAGTGAAATAGGCGGGTATCGCTATCTTCATGAAAGCGAGGTAGATAGGAGAATACGCAAAACTGCGGATGAACAAGACTTAGGTTTTTCTGAAAAGAGAATTTCTGGGGCATATTTCGCACATATTTTCCATCATAGCATAGAGCTTGTATTAGAAAAGAAGTTGCTGCATGGCAAGCTGGTTGATTTCTTTGAGTGCATGTTCGCCAAAGCTAGGCTTGCTGGAATGCCTATTTTTTCGAATAACCAATTAAGTAGTTTCCTTGCTTCAGGGAAAATTGCTGGCTATGAAAGTGAATTAGCCGCCATACATGCTAAAGATAAAGAATTTATGAGGCTTATCTTAGAAAAGCTCGTAAAGCGTTCTGCTAAAATGGCGGCATTTTTAAGTGCTGGCGTGCTTAGGTTCTCATTGGGTCAAAGATGGGTATCTTTGAAGCCAAAAACCGCAGAAAAACTAAGTTTTAAAAGAGCTGCTGTATCTTTAGAGGGGAGTTTTGTGAAAAATTTTCCCGGTTTGAAAAAGGCCTATTTGCATGACTTGTATCAATTTATGCCTCCAAATATAGCGCTTACGGTGCTAGAAGTTGATAATGCTTCTATGGTTGGCGCGGCTATGGCGGATTGGTCTCCTGCCTCTTCTTTTAAATATAGCCGTGAATAGACAGAGAGACAGAGAGAC
>JAUXHF010000130.1 GCA_030621685.1 Spirochaetota bacterium | reverse complement strand
TGCTCCCCTTGTTTTCATTTTTTGAGATTAATTCTCTTGAAAGAATACCTTTATCCAAAATTGATGGCAAATTATCAATGTGGCAAATATAAAACAGATGTTTAATTGTTTTCATTATAAAGTAGTTTTTAGTTATTAATACTATAGTCGCTCTGCACATAACTCTCAAAGCATAGTTTCAGCCTCTACTTGATTTGTTTCTCGATATAGATAATTTGCTTATCGCGTCCAATAAGCAGGCCTAAAACAAGGAATGTTAAACCCAAAAAAAGCCCGGTAAAAGCAATGATTACAGTTAACAGGCCTCCTCCAATAAAAAAGGCCAAAGCTGTTAATCCCGAAAGCTCATCCAGTTTTCCTGCTTCCAGTATCGTAGATATCAAGGTGCCTGCTACCGATGTTATGGGCGCAATAAAACACAGTATCGCCGAAGTAATGAAAATTCTCGACCATGCCTTTGCTACCGTACTCGCCAGTAAAGCCTCCACAAGACCTAAGGCCAAAAAGAGTACAAAGAAAAAACCGACAAGCAGCTCTTTGTTTTCGGCCCCCACTGCCGATGAAAAAAGAGTAAACACAAGGACTCTAGCTAATAGCGCTAAGAGCAAGCCTCCTAATATTCCCGCTAGTATTTTCATCTCTACTCTAAATAAAGCTCTTATTAAATAATTAAATTTTCTTTCTTAGTATATCGGGGAAAAATCATATGTACTTGTTTCACAGCAACCATCAACAATATCTCCCCATTCAAATGTTTTTGAATGCCCCCTAGACCAATACCAGAACGTGTGATTCCTCAGGCGCACCTAATCTATTTTTTTTCGGCATCCATTTCACTATTACAGTTACAAGCTCTCTTAATCTATATCAGAAATGAAGCGAAATGCCTAAAGAAACACTCTTCCAACCAGGGTTTATGTCAATCCCAAAAACAGTTTTTGTGCCTCTAACTTCAAGCATGTGACCAAAGGAATTTTTTGTCTCTTTGCTTTCTATATTCCTATATTGCTGAAGTTTTCTATCAATATATTTATTCCTTATAAGAGCAAAGCTAAGGGCTTGTACCCAAGAACCTATATTGAATATTGCAACAGAGATTATTGCTGCATAAAATATGTTTAATGATTTTGCAGTATACGCTAAAACAATTGAAGTAACATAGGCAAGTGTAAATATAATGCCAGAAAAATAATCACCATTATAATACTGCCCGGCTCCCGGAAGTATGAGTGAAAGAAGAAGGGCTACAGCAGGTGATTTTTTTGTATACAATTTTTCATTTAAAGGATTACCATTACTTGGAAAAGTAATGGTGCCGTTTTTGACAATTTTCAAACATGCTTCGTAGTTTATAGTAGCAACTTCACCATATATGCCCTCAATCTGAAGCGTTTTATTATACGTGTCTTCAATTATCTTTCCATGAATAACAGATTCGTCTATTAGGTAAACTGTGTCACTGGTGCTAGTTTCATCAAAAGTAGCAGGAAGTTCATCAATAAGTTTGCCAGCACCACCAGCACTAGAGGTTTGGCCTGTAGCTTCAATATCATAGTAAGAATTAATAACTAAAGTCTTGCTAGACCATATACCACCATTCTTGCCTATAAGCCCGCCTGTTAAAGAACTAGCCCCACCAGTAGTAATAAAACCATTGGCATAAGAGTATGAAATTGCTCCAAGCCCCCTGCTAATACCAACAAGCCCGCCAAGCGTTGAATTACTACCTTTGGCAGAGGCAGAAAGAGACCCGGATGCGTAAGATTCGCTAATGCTATAGAAGTTTTTCCCTACCAAGCCACCCAAAACAGCAATGCCCTCACTTACTATATCCACTTTAGCATACGATTTTCTTATTATGCCACCTTTTAAAAAAATTTTCTTAGGACCAGCATTAATAGCCACTAAACCACCTGCAACTGCTAGGTTCCCTGCTATAAAAATACTTCCTGTTGCAGAACTGCTCTCTATTAGCCCTTTATTCACTAAGGCCAAAGCTGCAACATTGCTAGCACCTTTTACATGAATATTTACCCCTTCCAGTTTAACATTTTTTATATGCCCTTTTCCCCCAATAGTTCCAAAAAGAGCTACAGGCGTGGAAACATTGCTTTGTGAAAAATTTAATATAGCAAAGCCATCCCCATCAAAAGAACCTGTAAAAGGCTTCTCTAAAGTTCCAATAGGCTGATAAAGGTTTCTTTTGCTATAGGCTGTTGCATCAATATTACTGATAAGTTTATACGAAGCACTTAAACTTTTACTAAGTTGAATATTACTACTGCTAGCTTGAAACCCTGTAGCAATACTTTGAATTTGCTCAAAATTACTAATTAAAAATGGGGCATACTTGCTTCCATCTTGGGCATAACTAACATGAGCTAGAAATAATAAAGAAACAATTAAGCAGCTAATACCTCTTTTCCTAAAATTTCCATCAGATTTTTTTTTCTTTTTCATTGTTGGCATATATTCATATTTGTTTATTTTTTTATTCATATATATTTAATAATAAATTTTCAATGCAACGTTATACCATGCTTTTTAGTGACCAAAAGCATTATACAAATTCTTGCAAAATAAGGTTCAGCCTACGCCGCAGCGACTTCAGCCAGTATTGCGAAAAAACATAGAGAAACAAAAATGGGAAAGCTAAAGCCAATCCTGCCTGCGTAGTCAGCAAGGCTTTACTAATGCCCTCGCTAAGCAGCAAGGGGTTGCTGTTTCCATATAAGGCGATAACCTTAAAGGTCTCTATCATGCCAAGCACGGTGCCAAGCAAACCTAACAGCGGCGCCAGCTGGGCAATAAGCCGAAGCGCCGATACGCTCCGCTCGCCCTCTTCAACATATTCAAGCAAGAAATTCCGCTCTTCACGTTCAAAAACATGGCCATCAATGTCGCATCCAATACCGCCCCCGGCATGCCCTGCTGGTAAGCTATCTTTTGGAGAGGCATGCATGCTAGGCCCAAAGACTTTCGCTTTCTTTTGCATATGCTCTAATCGCTTGTAAAATTTCTCTTCTAAAGAAGCCTCGGCAATCAGCTTTTTGCTAGCAAAAACTTTGATTAAAAACGGCGCAGAGAAATAAAGTAACACCAAAAAAACATCTAAAATTTTTATAAGCACCCCGCCAGCTCTGCTACTGCTTTTTTCTGACCTTCCAGCTTTAAGTGGCATAGCCCCATCAAAGTTTTTTGTAAACTGCTCTAAAATAGCCACCCCATTCGCTCGCGTTTCTAAAGCATTCTTATTTCGCAAAATGAAAAAAGCAAAGGAACAAAATGAAAAACAACCCCACATTCCTAATAAGAATAAAGGATACATCACCCAGCCTGTTTCCAGAACAGTTTCGTAAAAAAAAACGTACATTCTTTATTAAGCCTTAATCACACATCTGCTAGCAGCACACTCTAAAAGAAGCTAGGCGTATCTGGCGTGGTGTATCTGGCGTATCTTCTCTGCCTAAGAATTTGATGTAACCTTTCAGCCTAGCCTAAACAATTTAACTTACAGAATTTCTTGCTATCTCTTGTATGGGGCCAAGCCCATGTTCATGCGGAGTTATTTCCCCTTCGGCATGGCCAGTTTTCTCATCTGGCAGGTTTTTGGCTTCTAGGGGATTTTTTGCCGTCTCCGATTCAAAAATCTCTATAGCCTCTAAAGAAATTCTCTCTAAGAAATTCAAAATTCTTTCTCTGCGAGAGCCTAGGAAATGATGAAAAATGATAATAGGCACCGCTAACGAAAGACCCGTTTGCGTGGTAACCAGAGCTATGGATATTCCGCCTGCAAGCACCTTAGGGTTGCTCGTGCCAAAAAGAGTAATAACATCGAAAAGGGCAATCATGCCCGATACCGTTCCCAGCAGACCCAAAAGAGGCGCCACCGCGCCCAGTACCGCCAGCGTAGAAAGCCGCCTCTCTAAATTGGATGAAACTGAAGTCATGGCATGGCCTATAAGCTGTTCTGCCTCATCGGCCTTAAAAAGCGCGCGCGTGGTTTTTTTATCACCTAAGAAAAATGGATGCAACACTGTATAGATAAAATCATGTTTAGCAAAAATTATCTCTTTTGCCTTATCAAATTCCCGCTCTCTCAAGAATTTTATGGCGGCATTTCCATGCCCAAGTTTCCTCACAGAGTTTCTTCTGTAGTAAAGTAGCCGTTCCAGCACAATAATCACAGAGAAAATTGCCAATATGGCCAAAGGATACATCATAAAACCCCCTGAAAGAAAATAGCCCTTAAAGGCTTGCACAAGGTTAAGCCTAGAACCATCTAAAAAAACACGGGCACGAGAACCTAGGCTAAGCGGATCTATCGGAATACGGAGTATGAGCTTAGGCTTGCCAGATATCGGCAAATAGGCTTCAGAGACAGCCTTGCTTACCTGCTCTGTTACTTCGTTTGGCAAAGCGCTTTCCCATTCATAGCTAGCCGCATTGAAGCCAGCCTGACGTAACAGAACACCATTAAAAGCATCCCCACTAAAAAGAGCAATTAAGAAGCCTACTCGCAAAGCCTTAACTTCTTCGGCCACCTTCGTTTCAGGATTCAAGGTTTTAGTTTTGTAACGCTCTATTTCTTCTGATCTTTTTACGAGATTTTGCTTATAGGCAAAAAGCCTGCCAACCAATGTACGAAACTCTGAAGCAAGAAGTCCCGATTCTGCCGAAAAACCTTGGCTTGCACGCAGGCGATTTAACTCTGTAATGTTTTCTTGTACTTCTGAGGGAAAGCCAATTTTAATCGCTTCGGCCTCTGCCTCGATAACACTGCTAATTTTGCTTTTCAAAGCATTTTCGCTAAGTTTCACCTCATCGAATTTGCCTTTCACTCGCTCTAAGGTATCGCGGGCTAAGAAAATATCTTCACTAAAACTATTCCGATTATCGTAAAGTAATTGCAGGTCTTCATCTTGAATACTGAGGTTTTCACTTATTGCACGCCGCTGTTCTAAACTTTGTTCCTTAAATCGCCAATACTGTAATTCTAAGGTTTCCTTACGTTTTTGCAAGGCTTCTATTTCTAGCTCTAGTTGCTTTTTGTTTTGCGAGAACAAAGCCCATGGACTAAGCAACAAAACAATGGCCACAAGAAAAAAATTCCCGGCAAGCCCCCTGCTAAGTTTGCCAAAACATTGATATCTTTCTATTCTTTTAAACATGGGTAACACCAGCTTTAAGGCTTAGGCTTACCAAGGCCTGTTAGAAGCAGGCTTTGCAACGGTATGCTGATAATATCACTAGGCTCTTGCCCGGAAATAATCCGTATAACTCTTTGAATATTTTTCCTATCTTCAAAAGTAATATCGGTTTCAGTATCTAAGCGATAGCTGGCATCAGCTTGTTTTTTATACAAGTAAACAGAATCGCCATCATCCACTGCAAAGAATAAGCGGCCAATGCGTAGCAGATCCACCGAAACTTCTTTGCCTTGAAGCGGAAGTATGGTTCGAATAAGCTCTGAATCGTAGCCCATAGCCAGCTCACTGCTAAGAAAGGTAAACAAACGAGTGAAGCCTTCGCTGGCCTGCGATTCTCCGCTTTGTAAATCGCTGATGATGTTCTGTAGCGTAGCCGCTCGCCTCTCTCCATCAAAGGGAATTCCTTGTTTCACAGATGCTAAAATTTCTGTCCCGTATTCTTGCAAGAATCGACTCGATAAAACTTCTTGATTTTGGCTACGCTCAATCCTGCCTTCTAATCTTGAGGAGTCGTTTTTTATCTCCGCTAGCTCTCTACGTCTTAGCCCAATTTCTTTCTTTACTTGTGAAATATCTTCGGCTTTTCGTTTTATTAGCAGCCCTTTTTCTTCTTTATACGTAATTAAATTTTTTCTTTCAGCTTGAATATCTTGCTCTAGTTGTTTTATTTCTTCTATAAGGCTTAGTTTCTTTAAACTAAGCTCATTCTGAGCAAATAATGTTTTTACAGGAAATTCTACCAAAACTACCAGCATAAGCCAGAGGGCCGTAAAACTGAGTA
>JAUXHF010000141.1 GCA_030621685.1 Spirochaetota bacterium | reverse complement strand
AAAGAACCTGTGCTTAGCATGGCCAATAATAGTTTTTTTTTTATTTGGTATTAAGTTTATTGAAAATTTTTCAGCAAAGTAATCAATTCCTCGAAAACCAACATTATGTCTACTCTCTTTAAACTGCTCTCCTGGATTGCCTAGGCCCACAATAAGTTTAGAACGACGCGCATAAAGCATTTCATCGCCACGTTTTGATCCTAAGGCTGCTTCAACGACCTTGATTGCTTTTCTTTTTAGACTCACTGGTAACACTCCTTATTTTTTTCTTTACCTTTACAAATACTCATGTAAAGAACAGTAGATAGCGGCAGGAAAAAAATACCTAGCAAGCACAAGGAAGCCCGCCAGTTAGGGCCAAGCCTCTTTATCTTAGCGCTTACATGCAACTTCTATAAACTTCCAACAAATTGCTATGCTAAAACAATTTATTGGGACTATTTTAAAAAACTTTTACGCTGCTAAACGGGGAAGGAATGCCAGAAATATAGGCTAAAATTTAGGCTAAAATTTAGGACAAGAATATAGGGGAGAATTTAGGACAAAAATATAAGGGGAGAACACAGAGGGGCTTTTAGGCCTTTTGCGTAGTCTCTTTTTTTTCTTCAACAGTCGTTTTTATAGCTTCTTTGCTAGGCTCTGCAGCCGATTCTTCATCAGATTTCTTAGTAGCTGTACGCGTAACGAGCACAGAAACAATACGTTTTTGTGGTAAATCAAGAATTTTATAGGCTTTGGATTCTGGCATATCAGCCACAATAAGAGATTCATCTATTTCTAAATGTTCCACATTTGCTGTAATGTTAGCAGGAATAGCCTCTGTTTTACTGTAAACGGTTAAGGCATCAACGAATTTTTTTAGAGATCCGCCTTTTTTGACGCCAGCGGGCAAGCCCACCACCTCAAAAGGCACACGCATGGTTACATGGGTTTTTTTAGCTACGTTATAAAAGTCGACATGGCGCAGCTCCCCTGTTCTCTCAAAATAATCACAACTTTTCACGAAGGTCTTATAGGTTTTGCCTTCAACATCAATAAGAACAATGTCATTAGGTTGCAGGCGAGCAAAAACTTTTTTGAACTCGTTACGGATAAGAAAAATTTTCTGGTTTTCGTCCTTATCGTAAATTATCGCCACAATTCGATTTCTCAGTAAAGACTTGCGACCTAGGTTTTTTTTGGAGTTATTTCGTTTTTCTGCCTTAATTTCAATAGGCTTTCTGGATGGTGTTGAATTCATATTTTTGCTGTTTTTTTATGCCCTTTCTCTTTTGTGTGCATCACTTTTAGTATTAAAAATGTCTTTGTTTTCAGTGTCTTTATTTCCTTTTTTAAATGCGCAAGGCCTCAAAAACTTTGCTGGGGTGATAGGACTCGAACCCATGATCACGGGATCAAAACCCGTTGCCTTACCAACTTGGCTACACCCCAATATAAAAACAACTACCTGAAACTTACAAGCACGCAGGCGAGCAAGCCAACAAAAAGCATCTTCTGCGTACATACCGATTACAGAAAAACAATAGATTTATTTTCAAAAAACCCATGCGAGACGAGACTTTTATCCATGCTCCCTTGTTGCGATTTGAATAGAGCCTCTCTATAATCTCTCTTCCTAAAATACGTCTGACTAAATTCGCTACCGTGTTTTTCGTTACCGTGTTTTTTACTATCTTGTTTTTCGCTATCGTGTTTTCTGCTAACTATTGTACTATGAAAGTGCTGTGTTTTGAAGGATTTTTTTTTGCTCTGGTCTTCCTTAGGTAAAAACGCAAAAACAACGCTTCCAGAGCCACTTAGTTCAACAAAATGAAAAAAATTATTCAGCAGGCTAGCTTCTTTTGCAAGCTGGGCAAAGCTAGCAAATGTTTTTTCACGGAAGGCATTATGCTGAAATTTTTTCAGCTTCTTTATAAGGAGTTCTGCAAAAACAGCAGATTTTACCATTTCCGAATCTTTTTTGGCGAGGCCATCAAGGGCAAGCAATGCTTTTTTCAAAGCATAAAATTTCGATTTTTTTACAGAATCACTTAGTTTTACATGCTGGCTAAAGGCTTTTTTTGTAGAAATAAAAAGCCCCTTATAAACCAGCATCACAGGATCAAAAAGCGTAAAGGGGAGTTTTTTTATCTGTTCACCGTAGCCCTCTACCAAAGCCATGCCCCCGTGTAAGAAAAATGGCACATCGCTGCCAATGGCTAGGGCCAGCCTATCTAGCTCTGCCGTCCGCAAATTTAGCGAAAATAGAGTATTGCAAAGCTGCAAGAAGCAAGCAGCATCGGCGCTGCCCCCGCCAAGACCCGCTCCCACTGGAATGTGTTTTTCAATTTCTACGCAAAGCGCAGGCAACCTATTCCCTCGCCCATTTTCTTTTTCTGCTAAGCTCATCGAAGAATTTCTAGAATTTTTTATGGACGCCGCAGGCTTTAGCTTAGACCTTTTTTCAAGCTCTTGGCAAAGAAGCCTATGTGCTTTCACTAAAATATTGTCCTTATACAAAGAGTAATTCGCCGTTTCAGCTGGGATGGAAGAATTTTTGCTTATTTTAATTTCTAGCGCCGCTGCTGCCGTATCAGCTACCCGCAAGGATATTTTATCGGCCAATGAAATACTATGGAATACCGATCCCATCGGATGTAATAGGTGTAATGGATGTAATCCCGATGCAAGCATGCTTTTCTTCTCACCAGCTGCAATATCATCAATATGCTTGGGGAAAATGCTAAGCTGCAAATTTACTTTAGCTCTTGCCAGTGCTGACATGCCAGAGGCCGCAGCTGGCCGCCATGCCCGCCATTTTCCAGATTCTCCAGATTCATTCTTTGCTGTACTCATACTTAAATATGTTTTTCGATATGCCTTTGAAACTTTCTTCTCGCTAATATGCTTACTTGCTAATATACCCGCTAATATACCCGCTAATATATGCTCGCAAATTCAAAAATATTTTAAAATCGCAAGAAAAATCGCCCCGTTACAAAACTGCAGCCTC
Source organism: Spirochaetota bacterium (assembly GCA_030621685.1). Lineage (GTDB taxonomy): Bacteria > Spirochaetota > UBA12135 > COTS27 > COTS27 > JAUXHF01. Next base: position 2,514 of record JAUXHF010000141.1, on the reverse strand, counting down.
TATAAAAAGTGGCTTCTTTTGCTTTTGCTTCGTTCTATTCTTGAAAAAATTAGAAACATATAGTATTATTTTATAAAGATAAAGCTTAAGCAAACATTTCAGCAAATATTTCAGCAAATACTTCAGCAAATATCTCAGCAAGTGTAATTTTTGCAAAAAGGCTAGAAAGACATGGGAAAAACACGATTTGAAAAAATAGAAGCCGCTCACCTTATAGAATTAGGCAATGGCAAAAAAGCACTCTCGGTAGGCATGCACATTGTCCACGAGGTAACCAGCCCTCAGGCTTTTCGCATGTTAGATGATATGGGGCTGCCCGTGAAAGCTCCAACGCATACCTTTGCCGTGACCGACCACATCATCGAGACGGGGGGCAGTTCAGCCAAAAACGAAACCATCGACAAAATCATGATTGTTGAGCTAGAAGAGAATTGCCGCCGGCATGGCATAGTCCATTACGGCGTACATAATAAGAAGCAAGGTATCTGCCATGTTGTGGGCCCCGAGGCCGGCCTCACGCGGCCCAATACCACGATATTTTGTGGCGACTCGCATACCTCCACCCACGGAGCCTTTGGCGCTATAGCCGCCGGCATTGGCAGTTCCACCGTGCGCGATATTCTAGCCACCGGTGCCTTGCTTAACTACGCTTCTCCCAAACAAGTGAAAATAGAAGTGAGCGGGAAGTTAGAGCCTTACGTTAGCGCTAAAGATCTTATTTTGTTCTTGTTCTCAAAATTAGGCAACAGCTGGGCCACCGGCGCCGCTGTTTTTTTTACCGGCCCCACCATGCAAGCCCTAAGCATGGAAGAGCGCATGACCATAAGCAATATGACCATTGAAATGGGCGGTCGCTATGGCTACTTCGATGTAGACGAAACCACCTTGGCTTGGTTTTCTCAAAAACGAGATTTTTGGGACCCCCGCAACATGAACGATGAACTGGCTGGCACTTGGAAAAGTTATAACTGCGATGCCCATGCCGTTTTCGATAAAACAGCTTGCTTCAAAGCCGCTGATGTTCGCCCCATGGTATCTTTTGGGCTAACCTTAAACGACATTACCAGCATTCGCGGAAAAGCTGGCGAGGTTGGCCCCGTGCATAGCTCTCGCAAGCAATACGAGGTAACCCCAGGCACCAATTTAGAAGACGTCTCTATAGACAACGCCTTCTTAGGCTCTTGTACCAACGGGCGGTACAGCGATTTTGTATCCGCCGCCAAAATTATTAGAAAACATGGCGGACATATCAAGGTAAAAAAAGCCCTTGCCGTTCCCGGCTCTATGTCCGTGAAACATCGCCTAGAAAGCGAGGGCCTAGACAAGGTCTTCATAGGCGCCGGATTTGAATGGCGTTCTCCGGGCTGTAGCTCTTGCTTGGCTATGAACCCAGACAAGCTAATTGGCCGTGTGGCGTCCTCCACCAATCGGAATTTCCCGGGCAGGCAAGGCCCGCTGTCTCGAACTTTTCTTATGAGCCCAGCTTCCGTAGCCTTAGCCGCCCTTGAAGGGAAAATAAGTGATACCCAAAAATTCCTTCAGAAAAATTCGGATGACGCCCCTAAACCGCAAACATTCGGATGACTTCTGCTTAGCAGCAAACTGATTAAACGTATATTTTGACAAAAAACAAATTTAAAAACATCAAAGAGAGCATACTTCATGATTATTAAAGGCCAAGCTTGCTATTTTTTAGAAAGCAATATAGACACCGATGTTATTATGCCCGCCAAATTCCTTAAACGCATACAAATAGACGGATTTCAGCCCTTTGCCTTCTATGAAAAACGGTATTTACCCGAAACAATCTGCGAGGTCAGTGTTGCCCAGAAAGACTACGTTTTCAGTAATAAAGTGGAGAACCCAGAATTCCCGCCCAATCATGTCCATGCCAAAAATGCTAGTTTTTTGGTAACTTGGGAAAATTTCGGCTGTGGCAGCTCCAGAGAACATGCTGTGTACGGCTTAAAGAACTACAAAGTCATCATAGGCAGTGCGCCCAAAGACCATAATGCTTTTGCCGATATTTTCCGTGATAATTGCCGCCAAAACCTCATATGGACCCCCGTGATAGCTCCCGAAGATCATAGAAAACTAGTTGCTTTCATGAAAGGACAGCTAGAAAAAAAACCCCTAACTCTTGTTTTAAACAGCGAAGCACAGCAAATACAAAGCCCAGATAATCCAGGCTTAGCTCTTCCTTATACGCTGCCAGCAAGCCATGTCAATTTTTTATTGAGCGGCTTAAAGCCTTTAGAAAAAGCTCGGCTTGAGATAGATCAGGCCATGCAAGCCATTGACGATTGGAATGCTAAAAATTCTAAGAAAATCCTACGACCCAGCACCAATACCAGTACACAAAGCTAATTTTCAATAGCTATATTCTATAACATTTTATTTGCCTTTTATTGATTTTCTGTTTACATATATGTTTCTCGCATTTTTTGCAACGCGCGTGCAGCGAATAGCTTTGCTTTTTGAAAGCTCCGTTTTTCTTGCAGGGCTGCTTAAAAA
>JAUXHF010000063.1 GCA_030621685.1 Spirochaetota bacterium | reverse complement strand
TGTTAAAGCTTTCTGGATAGGCTTCAAGCGCCTCAAGCGCTTGAAAGGCCGAGCTGCCATGGTTTTCTCTATTGGGCTGTCCTTTGCCAGAATCAAGCATGATAATATGCCCCCCTTGCAAGTGATAGGATTTATACAGCTTAGCAAAATAGGATGCGGGCTTATCGGATACAAAATTCTCTTTAAGGGGGCGGCCATCTTTGTTCATGCTTAAAGATGCGCCAACAATTTGCTTTACCTTGCCCCTATGAATATCTATGCAGGGCCGAAAAAGAGTTCGTGGTAAAGACATAATATCTATAGCTTCTTTCTTATGCACATTAAGAAAATAAGATACTAGCTAAGCATGTTTTAAAGGTACAGATAGCTGTATTTTTATAAGATTTTATTTTTTTTAAAACTTAAAGCCATGGGCGAAAGCTCTAGGTAATTTTTTTCTATGAGTCCTTTTTGCAAGTAAGCATGGGCTAGGCCTGCTATCATGGAAGCATTGTCTGAGCATAGTGAAAGTGGAGGAAAGTGTATTCGGAATTTCTTTGATGGCTCTGCCTTTGCCTGCTTTGTTTGAAGGCTAGCGAATTTTTCATTGAACATGCTTCGTAGGCGCAAGTTTGCAGCAACGCCGCCTGCAACGCCTATTTCGAAGAGACCGGTTTTTTGGCAGGCTACCAAAGTTTTTTCTATCAGTTGTTTTAGGGCAGCATGCTGAAAACTTGCGGCTATATCCGCTTTAGTGGCGTTGTGGCCTAAGTATTTTTTATTGATAAAACGTTGTCTTTGAAAGAGTACGGCTGTTTTAAGTCCAGAATAACTAAACTTAAGTGAATTCTTTACGGCGGTATTTCCAGCTTTGCTGGCTTGAGTTGCTTGTTGTGTTTTACTATGGAAATGAGTTTTTTTTTTCTCTTGAAGCTGTGGTTGTGGAAAGATGAAAAAATCTTCTCTGCCGGTTAAGGCTAGCTTTTCAAGCGCCGGGCCACCAGGATAGCCTAAGTCTAAATGTCTTGCTACCTTATCGAAACATTCGCCGCAGGCATCATCTAAGGTGTAGCCTAATACCTCGATATCTAAGGGGCTTTTTACTTTGGCAAGTATGCTATGTCCGCCAGAGACTAAAAGCCCGATATGCGGGTATTGAATATCGCTTGACATGCTTACTGAATAAAAATGTGCCTTTAGATGGCTTATGCCAATAAAAGGTTTTTTTAAAGCGTAAGCTAAGCTTTTTGCCATCATTACGCCTACTAAAAGCGAAGCAATAAGCCCGGGGTGTGTGGTGACTGCCACAGCTTCAATCTTGGAAAGCTGCTGTCTTTGAAGACCGGCTTTGTTAAGGCATTCATCTAAACAAGGCAGCAGCAGCTCTAAATGTCGCCGTGCTGAGACTTCTGGAACAACGCCTCCAAAAGCACGATTATAAGCCTCATGACCTGCGGTAACACATGCTAGTATAGTTTTTCCTTTTTCTACTAGGGCTACAGAGCTTTCATCACAAGAGCTTTCAATGGCTAGAATCATGGCTTGTTTTTCAAACTACATAGTTTTAGGCGGCTAGCTTGCCAGCTAAAATAAACTATTTGATAAAAGAGTCTTTTAGTAAGTTAAGGCTTAGCGGGATATCTTCTTTAAAAGAATATTTTTGTTGTCTCTTTTTAAACACGGCCACCCCATTACCTTCAACCACTAAATTCAAGGAATTATTTTTTAAGAGCTGAAATATATTAACAATAAGCGCATCCGGATTAAAACGTAGCGGCAGAATAACTGTGTTTTTTTGTTTTGGAAGTATTGTGAAAGTTTGTTTTTCTTCTAAAAAGGCTACTCTTGTAGCTGCCTGCGATATTTTTAGTGCTTCAACTTCAATATCGTAAGTAAGTAAACTGTTGTTATACACATCTATAGAAATATACGCTATTACCTTGTTATCACTTAGTCTTATTTCTTTAAACTTAAAGCCGTCAATAACAGGTATGACGTTTTTTATGCTGCAAGAGCTTAAGGATAAAATGAGTACCCCAAGGAAAGTTGATATATAAAAAAGTTTTTTCAATTTGTTTCTTTGTCCGAATAATCTGTTTGCGTTTTTTTTATAGTGTTATTTTTATACGCTAAAGGGTGAAAAGTTTTTTCGTTCTTGGGGCTGGCAAGCTTAGCTTATTATATAAAAAAAGTTTTTTTCAATTTGCTTCTTTGTCCGAATAATCTGTTTGCGTTTTTTTTATAGTGTTATTTTTATAGGCTGAGGAGTGAAAAGTTTTTTCGTTCTTGCGGCTGGCAGCTTAGCTTATTATATAAAAAAAGTTTTTTTCAATTTGCTTTTTTGTCCGAATAATCTGTTTGCGTTTGTTTTATAGTGTTATGTATAGTGTTATTTTTATAGGCTGAAGGGCGCATATGTTTATATCGAAAAGCAATATATTATAAATTATAAAAAGCCTCTTGAAAAGAGTAGCGAGCACTTCCTTGAAGCTGTTCTTCAATGCGCAGAAGCTCATTGTATTTAGCCACTCTATCACTGCGCGAGGGAGCGCCAGTTTTTATTTGGCATGCGCCAACAGCTACCGCAAGATGGGCAATGCTGGTATCCTCTGTCTCGCCAGATCGATGCGAGATGACGACTGCGTAGCCATGGCGTTTAGCTTTCTCTATAACATCCAAAGTCTCGGTAAGCGTGCCAATCTGGTTGAGTTTCACGAGTATAGAATTAGCAATATTCCTCTCTATTCCTTGTTGCAGAAAACGAGTGTTCGTAACGAAAATATCATCGCCAACAAGCTGTAGCTTACTGCCATGTTTGCTATCTTTCAAGTTAAAGCGTTGGCTGAGTTTTTCCCAGCCAGCCCAATCGTTTTCACCTAAGGCATCTTCAATAGAAATTATCGCCGGAAAGCGAGTGCATAAACCGTGCCAAAATTCTATCATTTCATCGCTAGAAAGAACCTTACCCGATGATTTCCAAAATTTATAAGTATTGGAGCTTCCCGCATGTTGGGCCATTTCGCTGGCAGCGGCATCTAAACATAAGGCTATTTCATCGCCTGGCTGGTAGCCTGCTTGCTCAATAGCTTCTAAGATAAGTTCTAAACCTTCCTCTGTGCTAGAAAGACTGGGGGCAAAGCCACCCTCATCACCAACGCTAGTGGCATATCCTTTATCCTTAAGGATTTTTTTTAGGGTATGAAAAACTTCAGTAACTTGGCGTAAGCCTTGGCTAAAGGAGGTCGCAGAAAGGGGCATGATCATGAACTCTTGAATATCCACTGTGCCAGCAGCATGGGCGCCGCCGTTTAAAATATTCGCCATAGGCAGCGGCAGAAAGCGTGCCCTAGCTCCTCCCAAATAACGGAACAAGGGAATATCTAGGCTGTTAGAAGCGGCTTTGGCTACGGCCAATGAAACTCCGAGAATGGCATTCGCTCCTAGGCGTTTTTTGCTTTCCGTGCCATCAAGCTCTATCATCTTCATGTCTATTTCTTCTTGTTCTAAAGCATGAAAGCCCAGTAGAGCCTCATTAATTTCGGTATTAACGTTTTCAACGGCTTGAGTTACGCCCTTGCCAAAGTAACGTTTTTCGTCACCATCGCGTAGCTCGGTAGCTTCGTTTTCGCCAGTGGAGGCTCCAGATGGCACTGAAGCTCTCCCCTTAGACCCAGAGGCTAGCACGACATCTACTTCTATGGTAGGCTCGCCTCTAGAATCTAATATTTCTCGTGCTTGTATGTTGGTAATGGTCGTCATTTTTTCATCAAATATATATTTGTAGTATTTTAGTTTAAAAAACAATTTGAAATCATTTTAAAACAAGCGCTCAAGATATGTGTTGTTCGGGCTACATACTTATTCAAACATTTAAGATAGGTATTCTTTTGTATGTTTTCAGTTTTGTATATTTAGCAAGTTGCTCTTTGTAAGTATAAAATGAATATTCTTATTTTAGTTTTTTTATAGTGAGAAAATGCCATTTTAGCCTCGGCTTCAATTTTTTGGGCTAAGCTAGGGGCTAAGGCTAGGGCTAGGGAATAAGGCTTAAGGCTTAGCTTGAAAGGCCTGTACTTGTTTAGATATTTTCTTGCTCGTATTTTTCTATTGGATAAGCAAGCGTAGAGAAAGAATGAAAATTATGATAATAAGCCCCCAGCGGAGATATTTGCCATGAATTTTCAAAGAAACAGTAGTTCCCAGCCATGCTCCACAAAGACCGCCAGCGCTTAAATATATTCCGACTTCCCAATTAACAAGGCCTCCGTCTTGGAAGACCAGCAAGGCGAAAAGGTTAATGAGTAGGGAAAGCCCCATTTTCATAGCATTTGCCTGGGCGCTATTGAAGCCAAAAATTAATACTAAGGCTATCATCATGGCTATACCTACGCCTGCTTGCAGAAAGCCGCCATAGAGGCCGATGGCAAAAAAGATAATAAATTCTAGTAAACTAAGCCCGTTTTGTTGGCGTTCTGGACGGCTGTTTTGCCATTCTTTAGGACCTATAAAAATAAAGACCAACATCAAGAGCATAAAACCGGCAATAATGAGTTCAAAGTCACGGTTGGCTACAAACCTTGCTAGGTAGGCACCTAGCAAAGCAGCACAAACAGCCGGAATACTTAAGTACAGGCATTTTTTTATGTCTAGTTTTCCTTTTTTGTAAAAAAGATAAGCACTTAATAAACTTTGTAATACAATGCTGATTCGATTCGTGCCATTGGCAAGAGAGGCCGGCACACCAAGAAAAATAAGCAAAGGTAAGCTAAGAAAAGAACCTCCTCCTGCTATGGTATTGATGAAGGAACTGGTTATGCCCGCTAAGATGATAAGCCAGATATCTGATGTTTCTAGAGTCATGGCTTAGCCAGACTCAAAGGCAGTAAGGTTTTGCAGGCGAATACGCAGGCCAACCGCTTCACCAAGAGCATATTTATAATGCGAGGACATTTGCGAGAGCACTTTTGCTCCAGAAGGAAGGATTATTTCGTAGAGAAAAGAGTCTCCTTGAAAAAAAACAGCTGTTATTTTCCCGCGTATCGCACTTCTTGAGTCTATCTGTGTTTCGCTAGGGCGAAAAAAAACTTTTATCTGTTTTTTTTCTTGAGGCTTAGGATAGCCCACATTAGAATGGCTTAGCAGCATGCTACTGGTATCGGGCTTGTTAAGCGGCACATAGCGGAAATTTTTTATAGTACCAAGTTCAGTTTGTAGCATCCCTTGCGTTATTTCACCTGCTAGAAAACTTCCTTTGCCAATAAACTGTGCTGTCCAGAGCGAGTTTGGTCTATGATACATCTCGTAAGGCGTAGAAAATTGTATTATTCTTTTGTTATGAAGAAAGCCCATTCTATCGGCCATGTAAAAAGCTTCTTGTTGGTCGTGAGTAACCAATAAGGCGGTAATGCCATTTTCTTTGATGAGACTGCGCAGTTTCAAAATAAGTTTTTCTTTAAGTTCTACATCTTGGCTGGCTAAGGGTTCATCTAAAAGTAAAATGGAAGGCGCCGGCAATAAGGCACGAGCCAAAGAACAACGTTGCTGCTCGCCGCCAGAAATGCTATTGGGATACTTCTGCAGTAAGGATGTTAGTTTTAGCTCATGAACAATATGCTCTAAGCGCTGCTTATATTCCTTAGGAGGTTTGCTTTTCATGCCAAGCACAATGTTTTCATATACGCTTAAATGTGGAAATAAAGCATGGTCTTGAAAGCTCATGCCCATGCCACGTTTTTGCGGAGCAAGCAGATGGTATGGCGAGCTTATTATTTTTTTTCGTACTTTAATAACACCGCTGGAGGGATGGATAAAGCCAGCTAACACTTTCAAAAAAGAAGTTTTCCCGCAGCCCGATGCCCCCAAGATGCATGTTATCTCCTTAGGCATTACCTGTAGAGACATAGCCTCTATAACCGTAAGGCCCTTGTAGGCAAAACTTAAGTTTTCAACAGAAATAAAAGGCTCACGATGAGGGCCCATGCTCTCGCCCAGGTTCTGGCCTACGTTTTTACCTTGTTCATGCTGGCTCATAGCGATTACCTAGTTCTTGGCAGGTCTGTTTTTTTAAATGAGGTTTCTAAGCTTTAATAAAACTAGATTGATGAAAGATACTGCAAAGTATCAATGAAATATAGTATAGCATGCCATGTCTGTATAAGGCTAGCTTAACCGCGAGCTGTATAAGGCTAGCTTAATAAAGCGTTCTTTCAGTATTCAGACTTCTCATAATTATTACTGTGGGTAGTAGCCCAAGGCCTATAAGCAGCAGGCAGGCTAACGAGGCTTCTTCAATACGTTCATCGGAAGCATAGGCGTAGATATAGGTTGAAAGCGTTTCAAAATCGAAGGGCCGCAGAATAATAGTGGCAGAAAGCTCTTTAAGGCTTTCAATAAATAAAATAAGAAAACCGGTAAAAAGACTTTTTTTGAGCAAGGGAAGGTGGAGTTTGCTAAGTGTTTGTTTTTTGCTAAAGCCCATAAGGGCTGCCGAGTTGTCAAGGTTTTCATGTATTCTCCCAAGACCAGAGCTAATAGCGCCTTGCGGGATAATGATGAACCGTAACACGTAAGCAAAGACCAGTGAAAAACCACTACCACTTAGCAAGAGGCCTAAGCGACCGCCTCCCATGGCTTCACTGATATCGCTTATGAATGAATCTATTGTGGTAAACGGCACAAGAATGCCAATAGCTAAGATAGTTCCGGGAATGGCATAGCCAAGGCTCATTATTTCGTTCACTATTTTTGTGAAAAAACCTTTTTTATTCAAACGTTGTGCATAGGCCATGCTGATGCTAATGAGCAGCGCCACAGAAGCTGCTAAAAGCGCTAAGACCATACTGTTTCTAGTGTAGGCTATGAAGTTTTCGTTTATTAAACTAGAGAAATTTTTTAAACTGTGATACAAAATTAATCCGCTAGGCAAGAGAAAAGCGATGAAGAAAATACTTCCCAAATAGATAAGAACCAAGAGCTGCTTTACAGCACTTAGTTTTTTTAAAGGGGGAGAGTAAAAGCTTCCCTCTTTTTGAGCATGACTTTGGCGCATGCGGCTGCTACGCTCTAAATAAGAAAGCGAGACCACTATAAACAAGGTAAGCAAAGCCGTTTGGGCGGCTCCTGCAAGGTTGCCCATGTTCAGCCAAAGATTATACATGCCAAGAGATAGCGTGTTGATAGCAAAGTATTCCACTACCCCAAAATCGCTTATCGTTTCCATAAGCACAAGCGATAGCCCAATACCTAATGCCGGCCTAGCCATACCTAGCGAGGTCTTGAAAAACCCTTTCAGGCCAGAAATTCCCATAAGCTCCCTGGCCATGGCTAATGAGGGCGAGTATTCTAAGAACGCTTTTCTAGCAAAAAGATATATGTAGGGATATAAGGCTAAGGCAAGCATAAGCGCTGCCCCGGGTAAGCTTCGTAGCTCTGGAAAAAAATAATCGCTAGGACGAGTAAAGCCGCCCAGGTCTCGAATGAAACTTTGCAGCGGGCCACTATAATCTAAGAAATCGCCATAGAGATAGGCGAAAATATAGGTAGGAATGGCTAAGGGTAAGGCTAAGGCCCAGGTAAAAAATTTTCTAGCCGTAAACGAATATCCTGTAAGCAGCCAAGCCGCACTCACCCCCAGTACCAAGGCAAGAATACCTACCATAAGCATAAGGAGTAAGGAGTTTTTTAAATAATTAGGTAAGGTGCTGGAAAGTAGGTGGAAAAAAATCTCTGTTTGTGAAAGTTCGGAAACTCCCACGCTGGGCGCAGAAAAAGCTAAAAAAATAATGGCAAAGATAGGTAAACAAAGAAAAATACAAAATATTAACATGCCAGCATATAGGATATTTTGTTGCCAACCAGCTTCTAGAATAGACCGAAACCCTTGCAGAAAACGTTGAGTAAATTTAAACAAAACCCCTTCAGTAGCCCCCAGATTCTTGCCCTTGCTTTTACTTTTACTCATGTTCATGTTCATGCCAATATTTCTTTGATTCTAAAGCAGTAAAAAAAAGAGAACTGATGCTGTTCGCTAGCAAAAAGCAAGCTACCGCTTACCAAGTATGCACTCACGAGTATAGTATTTAAAAATCACTGTAACCGTATTATTAAAAAACAAAAAACAAAACCGAAAACCGTGAGCGCAGCAGCTATTAAAGGCTAAGCTACACGTTAATTATCAAAACCAACTTTATCGGTGATAATGGTTGCTTTTTCCAAAAGCTTCATTATTTCTGTGAGTGAGGCGCTATCTTCTTTAAATTTTTCAGGAAAAGCAGCTACTTTCTTGGAGCGCTTAACCTTGGGATTTACCGGAAATTCATAGTTATGCTCTGCGTACAAGTATTGACTAGAATCTGAACTTAAGAATTCTATAAGTTTTAAAGCATTTGCCTTATTGGGCGCATATCGAGTAAGAGCAGCACCAGAGATGTTCATATGAGTGCCTCGGTTTCCTTGATTAGGAAAAATAAGATATACGCTTTTCGCCCAGCTGGCCTGCTTAGGGCTTTCTGCATTAAATAACATCTTTCCATAATAGTAACTGTTTCCTATGGATATATCACAAAGACCATCACGAATGGCTTTTATCTGCTGCCTGTCATTTCCTTGTGGCCGGCGTGCAAGGTTTCGCTTCAGGCCTGTTAGCCATTTTTGGGCATAAGCTTCACCTTTAGCCGCTATTATGGAAGAAAGTAAACTTAGGTTATAACGATGATAGCCCGAGCGAGTACAAATTTTACCTCGCCAGCGACTTTCTGTTAAATCTTCATAATCTTGTATTAAGCCTTTTTTCACACGCTCTTTAGAAGCATAGATGATGCGAGCACGCAGAGTTAATCCAAACCAAGTGTTGTCCTGGCTTCGATAGCGCTTGGGAATGTTCGCTTTTAATACCTGTGAGTCTATGGCTGAACTAAGTTTATCGGCATCAAGCTGGCGGAATCTGCTGACATCAACGGTAAGCACTACATCTGCTGGCGAATCCTTGCCTTCTTGTTTCAGACGTTCTGTAAGCCCAGAGCTAGCAAAAATAATCTTAGGTGTAATACCTGTTTGTTTCTTGAAATCCTCAAGTAATGGC
>JAUXHF010000148.1 GCA_030621685.1 Spirochaetota bacterium | reverse complement strand
TAGGGCGATGGGGAAAACAGCGGTATTGCTTTCTGGCGGAGTTGATTCTGCTGTAGCCTTAGCCTTGCTGAAAAAAGCAGGGCAAGAAGTACATGCTTTTTATATAAAAGTATGGCTGCAAGAGGAGATGAGCTTTCTAGGGGAATGCCCCTGGGAGCAAGATGTGAAAAAAGCCCAAGCTGTGTGCAGGTTTCTAGGCGTACCCTTTCAAGTGATCTCGCTGCAAACAGAATATTGGGAAAAAGTAATAGAGGCCTCATTGCAGCAGATACAATTAGGGAAAACCCCGAACCCCGATATGCTTTGCAACTCACTGATAAAATTCAAAGCCTTTCAAGATGTGCTAAACAAAGGCAAGGCAGAAACTGCCGATGCTGAATATCAGCATACGGCCAGCGGTCATTATGCTCGCTTGGAGCAAAGAGAATCGGAGATATTGCTGAAAACAGCCAGCGATCCCATTAAAGACCAAACCTATTTTTTGGCTCAATTAAGCGCTGAGCAGCTAAGGCAATGTGTCTTTCCCATCGGCCATTTAGTGAAGGCTGAAGTGCGGGCCTTAGCCAGTATCATGAATTTGCCTAATGCGCAAAGCCCTGAAAGCCAAGGGCTTTGCTTTTTAGGAAAGATGAATTTCAGGCACTTCATAGCCTTTCATCTAGGCGAGCGCCGTGGGAAAATAATAGAGCAATCCAGCGGAGACATTTTGGGCGGGCATAAGGGACATTGGTTTTACACAATAGGCCAGCGTCAAGGCTTAGGGCTTTCCAGTGGCCCATGGCATGTGAAGGCTAAGAATGTGGAAGAGAACCTTGTTTTCGTCTCTCGCCGAGGCGAGGAAACAAAGCCATATGAAAAACATATTAGCCTAGCTAAGCCGCATTGGATATCGAAGACAGCCCCAAGGTTAAAAGAATTCATGCGCGTAAAACTCCGTTATAGCCCCGAGAGCCTAAAGTGTCGTTTGCATAGCAAGGCTAAGCCAGATTCAAAACACGAGTATTTTGTTGAGCTTTGTGAAAGCAATGAAAATGCAGATTTGGGCGCTGCCCCCGGGCAATATGCCGTATTTTATGACCACGATGTTTGCTGCGGCTCGGCGCTTATACTCTAAGATTGAAAGCCTCCTGCCTTCAGCGTATGGCCAAGCAAGCTAAGAACAAAAACCTAAGAAACGAAGAGAATATAGAGCATGTGAAGAGCATGTGAAAAATAACAGAAAACCATCTTATAATGAAGATGACGTAAAAGAATTTATGGGAAGATAAAAACATAAAGAAAGAATGATCTGCGGTTAATACATAGCAGCAGATATTCTATACTTATAAAGACAGAAGAACAGCAGCAGCATGAGAAAAAGCTTAAAAGAGAAATTATTAGGAAAATACCGTCCTTACTCGCTACAAAAAGGCGATTACATAGTGGCGTTTATAGTGACGATACTATCGTTACTATTTTATGTTTACCATATGCATCCATCGATGTCTTCTGGGGACAACGGAGAGCTTACCGTGGCCATGTATTATTTGGGAGTTGCCCATGCCCCAAGTTATCCCATACATTCGTTATGGGGGAAGCTCATGATGTATTTGCCAATTGAGAGTATTGCTTGGCGTGGGAATTTCTTCTCGGCTTTTTGTGCCTCGCTTACGCTGTTTTTTTTGATGCTGGTCTTGCTGAAGCTGTTTATATCGGTAGGCACCAAGCGTAGTTATGCGGCGCTAGCGGCTAGTTTTGGCAGCTTAGCGGTTATGATGAGCGATACTTTTTGGGCGCAGGCTGTCATGGCAGAGGTGTATACTATTTCTTCTATTTTCCCGCCGCTGTTATTTTATATCTTATTACTTTGGCAAGATGATGTTTTGGAAAACCAAAACTCGGAGAAAATTTATTTTGGCGAACGTTATTTGCTAGCCTATGCCTTGTTGTTTGGAGTTGGTTTAGGGGGGCATCATACTTTGGCGATTACCGAGATTTTTGCTGGTATTCACATTGCTAGCATATTAATTATTTTTCAAATTCTGCCGCATCGGGGCTACCAAAAAAATATAGTACGCGGCGTAGCGCATTTGGGCTTTGTGCTGGCAGCGCTGGCTTTGGCATGGGGTTTTTATTTTCTGAAATTGTATGCTCGAAGCGTGAATATTTTTAGTAATAATTTCTTGAATACAAAAATTGGCATGACTGGTTTCGTGGTTGCCAATTTGGTAGTCTTAGCCTACTATCTTTTCATAAGATATTCTGCCCACGATCTCATAGACCCGCATAATCCCTATCAGAAAACGGCAGTGGCGCTTTCAAAGTTCTTTTTCTTTATGTATATAGGCATGAGTATTTATATGTACATGATTATTCGAAGCCATGGTTCTCCTCCCATTAACTGGGGCGGAATTTCTGAAGAGTCACAAGTATGGGGAAAGATTTCTAAATTCATAGCGGTTATCAATAGGAAACAATTTCCTGATAGCCCCGTAGATCGTAGCTTTGAAAATTTCATGATCCAGCTGAAAACAGCGCTAACAGTGGTTCACTATAAACAATTTTCTCTTCCTCTTTGGGTTCTAGCCGGCGTGGGGCTTGTATGGAAGGCTTATAAATATCCGCTTATGTTTTTTATTTTCACATTGGGCTTTGTTAGTTTTAATCTGCAGCTTCTCTTGTTTCTTAACTTTGATCTTACGGGAAGAACGCTTTCTATTATAGAGGTGTTTTTTATTACTTCTTTTTTAATGATAGCCATAGCGCTGGCTTGGGGCAGTCTCTTCTGTATTGAGCTTGTAGATTGGCTTTCGAAGGTCTTGTTTTTGCGAGAGCCTGAGAAGAAGCAAAAAGAAAAGCAAGTAAGTGCCTAAAAGATGGAATTCTAAAGAAAAAGGAAATGAATACATAATTTATGAAAAAACAACATGCTCTTACGCTTCTCATCACACTAGTTTTTAGCATAGTATTTATTGTGCTACTTTTTGGTCTTGGCAAGAATTTTTCGCAGAAAAACAAAAAGTGGTTTCAATACTCCACCAGCCAGGAACATAATAATAATAGGGAAAATTTAGCGAACCATAATTACCCCTTTAATCTGATGCTGAGCGCCGAGGAGAATGCTATTTTCATGACGGAAGGCGGCGATAATCAGGTTTTTTCGCTGCTCTATTTTGCTCTGGTAGAAAACCTGCGTCCGGATATTGATTTTTTTGACCAAAAAGGAAATGTGTTCCCTCGGCTGTACGGAGATCTCTTCAAAACAAAGCGAGAGGATATAACGCTTATACGTGCTATTCGAGATTTCCAGCTTTTCTCCACTGGAAGACCGGTGTATTTAACATGGCCACGAAAAGGCTTAGAAGAACTCAGTTTAGAGAAAATTAACGACTTGCAAGTAAGGGTATCGGCGGCCATAGGGCAGCAGGGTGCTACCAGCAAGCAAGCCTTCGATAGGAAATTTAAAACGGATAGCCTAGAAGAGTTAGAACGCACGGCGCAGGCTATGGTGACAAAATCCATTTACAACTTGCAGTTACGCAGCGGAGGCCTGTTAAGCGATCAGGACTTCAAATACTTAGGCCCATGGTATTTGAAACCGCTTGGTCTTGTGTATCGAGTAACCCCGATACGCTATGCTCTTGTTGATGCCCTGATGGAAGATGGTTTGTCTGGCGATTATTTTACGCTTGCTTCATCCCTTCGTTTTAAGCATAAAGTGGATATAAGCCCAGAAGACTTTAAGCGCTATGTTTTAGAACTTATTGAAGAGGGCTATGTAAAAGAGCAAGAACAAGATAGCCAAAAGATACAGGGGCTTCGTTCTTTTTCGCCGCTGAATGGTTTAGAGGATAAGCAGTATTGGGAGGCCTACAAGCGCGGCTATTTAGAAACAGAAAACGCCGAACATTGGGAACGTTTAGCCGTAGATATTTTTGCTGAATATGCAAGGTTAGAGCAAGATTCATGGGGGCGATATAGCAAGCAAGCTAATAGCCAGCTTGCTAATATATCGGGCAATGCAGAACAAAAAGCAGAGCGGAAAGCATGGCTTGCTAGGCTTAGGGAGTATAATGAAAAAGCGCAGACCGTACGCAAGGAACATCAAGCGTATTTAAAAGTAACGCCGAATTTGCTTACCGATTACGCTAAGGAGCTGTGGCAGCAAGGAAAAATATTAGAAGCCAATGGGCATCTTCGTGATGCTAGCGCCGAAACGTATTGGTACGTGTACCCGCTTATTTTTGGCAGCGAAGAATTTATAAAATCGGCCGTGAGGAATCCTGATGATCGCGCAGAGTACATACAGCTTGCTCAAGAAAACTTAGACTTGGCACAGAGGAATAAGGAAATTTATTACGGATTCTTTCCTAAGCGCGGCAAGCTAGAGAACGACACAGAGGTCATGAGAATAGCGTTTTTACGAGAAAGTTTGAACGTGCTAGCGGGCCTAGAAAAAGAAAGCTTAGCCAGCCGCCGAGAGAATACTGACCTTGAGAAAAGAGAAGAAGTACGCGACTTAGGAAAGCTCTACTTTCAGCTTCTACAAGAAGGAGAGCTTATAACTTTATATAGCCAGTTGCTAATCAAGCAGCCTAATAATTTGGGCCTTCGTCTTGATTATTTTTCCTTAGTGGAAAAAAACAATGCTGGGCTAGCGCTTAACATTTTGCGACAGATTACGAATACTTACGAAAACTTTTCTGGAGCGGGGAGAAAGCTACCGCCCAAGTGGAGTTTTTTCTTTAGTAGCGGAGTTTTGCAATACCGCATGTTATCGCAAAGCCTAAAGCAAAGTAGGCAGAATCAAGAAGCACAGCTTTTGTTTCTTGCTAAAGATAGCCAAAGAGATTTGCAAAACTATGTGAACGAGGCAGGCGCGTATCAAGATGATAAACGTATACGTCAAAGAATTGTCTCTGCAGAAAAAAGACTGAAGCGCTTAGAAGGGACGCTTGCACAGTTAGAAGCGCGAGTTGAAAATGATAGCGGCAATGCTGATGGCCCTGTTATAAGAGCATCCAATTCTTTGAAGAGCGAAGAGCTGGCTCCGGCGGCTTCTTCGCGAAACTAAGTTCTGCAAATTGGCTAGAATAAAACAAAAAATTTTTGGGAGTTTATTGGAAATTGGCGATCTTTCTTTGTTTTGCTCGCCCTCGCATCATGGCTGGGGGCTTCTTTTGTTTAGTCTTTTGTTTAGTCTTTTCAGGGCCTTTGTTCCTTACGGCGCAAGTTGGCCCGGGGCAGCAAAGCCAAGCGCTAGAAGATGGACTTCAGCGTATTGCGCAGAAGATAGAATTTAATAAACTAGAAGATGCCCTGCAAGAAGCCGAGCCTCTGCAGCTAAATTTCCCAGAGAG
>JAUXHF010000278.1 GCA_030621685.1 Spirochaetota bacterium | reverse complement strand
CGTAGCCAGTAGCTTGCTGAAAATGCCCATACAAACAAAAACAAAAAAAATTTCTAAGGCTAAGTCTATAAAAGCCTGTTTCTAAGACTGTTTCTAAGAACTAAGTAACGCTTTATAACAAGTAATGCAAGGCTTTATATATAACAACGAAATACTCTAATTCCATACTTTTCAGCAAAATTTAAAATACACAACTGATTATTTTTTTAACTTTTTAATAACTACAGAGCTATTAACACCAGCTCATATTAATATTAATTCGTATTCTTCAGTATTCCTTAAGCTCTCTGCAGATATATGATATAATAAACATTGGATTTCCTAACAACAAGCAGGCTTTATTCGCAAGCAAATAATTTAAAAATATCACTAAGATTCAAATTTTTGAGCAATATAAGAACTGAAAATTAAGGAAATACAAGAAAAAAACATTAAATGTTGTTGTATTGGCTTGGCAGATGGCCTTGACTTTGGTATCTTAGGATGCTTAAAGACCTTGCTAGAACCTGAAAAGCGAATCAATATAGCATTTTTGAAGGATAGGTTCAATGGAAGAAACCCAAATAAAAAAAATGAAATCTATTATTGTAGATAAAATAAATTGTAAGTTAGAAGACGTTGTACCAGAAGCGAGCTTTGAAGATCTTGGGCTTGACTCGCTAGATGCTATAGAGCTTATCATGGCCTTTGAAGAAGAATTCAGTGTTGAAATTCCCGATGAAGAAGCCGACAAAATAAAAACTGTCGGAGATGCCATAACCGCCGTTTCGGGAAAAATAAGCAAATAAGAGTTTTAAAAAAATGCATCTTCTAAGCAATCTTACGGATTCTCTTTGGCATGCCAGCATGCCTTTTCTTTTTAGCTTAAACAAATGAAATGGTTTCTATAAAGACGGCTCAAGAAAAAGCTGGGGAAATTTTTTAAACGCTATGCCTGTGCAAACATCAAGTATGACAGTAGCTCACTTTGAAAATATCTTTCGCTAAAAAAACCCGAAAGCATGCAGCAGCGCATGAACAACAAAATTTATACTGTAGGTGGTTATGATGGGTAACAGAAGAGTTGTTGTAACCGGCATGGGGACAGTAAACCCCCTAGCAAATAATTGGAAAAGCACTTGGGAGCGCATGGCAAAAGGAGATTCTGGAATTGACAAAATAACTGTTTTCGATAGCTCCAAATACCCAACAAGGATAGCCGGAGAGGTCAAAAACTTTGATTTCACCCAATATTTCAAAAAAGAATCACTTCCTCTAGCCAAACGCTTTGATACGTTTATTCACTATGCCTCGGCAGCCACGAAAGAGGCGCTAAGCCAAAGCAAGATAGAAATTCACGAAGGCAACGCTGCCCGCTACGGCATTGCCTTAGGCACGGGCATTGGTGGGGTAAACATCTACTATCGGCACACACAAGTTTTTTTAGAAAAAGGACTACGATTTATATCGCCCTACCATATTCCACTGGTTATTGGAAACATGGCTGCCGGATATCTTTCTATAGAATATGGGCTGAAAGGACCAAACGTTTCTGTGCAAACAGCTTGTGCCTCTGGCAACCATGCCCTTGAAAGTGCCTATAATTCAATCGTTTTAAACCGCGCCGATATGATGGTTTCTGGTGGCTGCGAAGGCGTAGTGGAACAGCTTACCATAGCAGGCTTCTGTAAAATGAAGGCTCTCTCTACCAACTATAACGATACGCCGCATCTTGCCTCTCGCCCCTTCGATAAAAATCGTGACGGGTTTGTACTCTCTGAAGGGGCTGCTGTGCTCGTTCTTGAAGAGTATGAGCATGCTAAAAAAAGAAAGGCCGAAATTTTCTGCGAAATAGCCTCTGTGGGTACCAGCAGCGATGCCTTTGGTATTGTTGCCCCCCACCCCGAGGGCGATGGCGCCTGCCGTGCCATGCAAAGCGCTTTAGCCGAGGCGCAAATAGATCCCCAGCAAGTTGATTATATTAATTGCCATGGCACCTCTACCTTGCCCGGCGATATAACCGAAATCAAGGCAGTCGAAAGACTTTTTGGCAATACCCCAAAGAATAAAGATCTTTGTATTGCCTCAACAAAATCTATGACAGGCCATATGATCGGCGCCACTTCTGGCCTTGAGGCCATTGTATGTGTCCATGCTCTTTCACAAGGCTGTATTCCCGGCAACGTTAATTTATTTGAACTAGATGAGCAAATTAAAATTCCAAGCCAGTATTTCCCCAAAGAAACTACCCACAAGCCCTTTAAAGTTGCTATCTCAAACTCTTTTGGCTTTGGCGGCCATAACACCTGCCTTGTCTTAAAAGCTATGTAGCTTTATA
>JAUXHF010000336.1 GCA_030621685.1 Spirochaetota bacterium | reverse complement strand
CCTAAAATCATCGGCCCCCAAGAGGCGATGTAATCGGTATATTGTTTGCCTTCAATATCATAGACGTAGGCGCCTTTAGCACGTTCGATAAAGCGTGGTATACCGCCAACCGAAGAAAATGCACGAACTGGTGAGTTCACTCCGCCCACTAAAAAGTTTTTCGCTTCAGTAAAGGCGGCAGTATTGAGGTTATCCGAAGTTATCAAAATTTAGTTTTAATTTTTATTTCAGTAATTTTAGTAAACAGTCTTGATTGAAGCATGAAGTATTAGCAAAAAGTTTTTTGAAAAAGCATGACATGTCGTATCATGCTTATCTGCCGGTATCGCAGTGGAAGAAAAGGAAAGGCGAGCTTACTCCTTACTTTGCCTACTAAAAGTTTTTCGCTTCAGAATATTTTTAGTGGCGGCGGCAGTATTGAGGTTATCCGAGGTTATCAAAATTTAGTCTTAATTTTTATTTCAGCGCTTGCTGATAGTTTTTTTCGGCTTGCTTCCAGTTAATAAGGTTCCAAAAGGCTGCTATGTAATCGGGGCGACGGTTTTGATAAAGCAAGTAATAGGCATGCTCCCAAACATCAAGGCCGAGTACGGGGCTAGCTTTGAATTCGCTTACAGGCATAAGCGGATTATCTTGATTAGGCGTAGAACCAATGACAAGTTTTTTGTCACTGCCTACGCAGAGCCAAGCCCAGCCGCTGCCAAAACGAGTCATGGCAGAATGGGTGAACTTTTCTTTAAGGGCAGAAAAAGATCCAAAATCACGTTGTATGGCAGCGGCCAAACTTCCCTCTGGGCTTCCGCCACCTTGTGGTGAGAGCAATGTCCAAAACATGCTGTGATTCAGATGCCCGCCAGCGTTATTGCGTATGGCAGGGTTACTAGCAGGGTTACTAGCATCTATCGTTTTTACAAGCTCTTCAATAGGAAGAGGAAGAGGCTTTGCAGCGCCGGCAGCTTGCAAAGCATCGTTAAGCTTAGCTACGTAGGCAGCATGATGTTTGCCGTGATGAATTTCCATGGTTTTCGCATCGATATGCGGCTCAAGGGCTTCTTTGTTGTAGGTGAGTTCTGGTAAAGTGTACATTGTTTTTTCCTAAAATTACAGCGTCCTAGCATAAGCTAGGTCTTTGATGCCCAGCTAGCGAAATCTAAGTCTAAGTCTATTAGAGCTGTATGAACGACTTAGCTTTAGATAGATTTGTTTAGTAGGCTTTATTTTTTGCATTATTTGTGCTAAAGCAAAAAGTTAGGCTAGATAAAGAGTATACCTTGAAATGAGAATGGGAACAAGAAAAAGTTTAAAAAACTCGTTACTAAACTTTTTTAATGCGCAAGATTATAAAGCTGGTTCTTGCCCTTCCATAGAGAAAAGCATTGCAGAAAAACCATCGCTTTCTTTTCAAGAAACTATCATTTTCTTTTCAAGAAACTATCATTTTCCTTTCAAGAAACTATCGTTTTCTCTTCGAGAAACTATCGTTTTTAATAAAGAAACTGTCGTTTTTTATTTTCATCGCTACTGAAGTTTTTTATGGTGTCATCTTTGCGGAAGAGGTCGAAGAGGTCGCCATCAATTTTGCCATCTTCTTGCTCTTTCT
>JAUXHF010000295.1 GCA_030621685.1 Spirochaetota bacterium | reverse complement strand
TGTTCGTTCATCGTATCGGGCGGCAGAGCTTTTCTTGCATGGGCATTTAGTGGCTAAGGAAACTGCTTTATAAAATCATCTTTGATGCTTGGCCTGGGCGAGTCTTTCGATGAGCTTTGGCAGGCTTGCGAGCGGCGGGAGTGGACATCATCACCATCACCTTTGAGCAATATTTATGGCCTTCCAAAAACACATTTGGGTAAAACGATATTACTTCTCGGAAGAATTCAAGGCCTTTTAGTGCATAGCGCATGGCCCGAGAAAAAGACTTTTTGTTTGTGGCAGCAGGCGCAGGCATTTTTGTTTGTTCATCGTATTGAGCGGCAGAGCTTTTCTTGCATGGGCATGTAGCGGCTAAGAAAACTGCTTTATCATAAATTTCAATAAATAAACTTGCTATAAACAGATAAACTACAGTACGCTTACAATACTGTGAAGGTAGAAGCAAGCTTCGCTAGTATGCCATGTTTTACAGATAAGCCTAGCCGATGTTTTCTCTAATTTTTTGTTACTAGTTTTGCTTTTTGCTAAGGTTAAGTTTTTTAGGACCTTTGCTCTTGGAAGGGTATCGTTTATAAAGGCGTAGAAAATATCTTTTTCGCCTAAGGTTAGCGCTGGCTGCTTTGTTTTCTGTTTTTTCACAAAATTCCTAAAACTTTGTTTTTGCTTAAGATTGGCTAGCATCTGTAGCCGAAAATTTTTAGCGGCTTTGTTCTCCCAAATAAGCCCAGCTTCAGTGTTTAGAATGTAGCTGGGCATGGAGTGGTTTATAAGAACGTCTAACAGCTCTTTAGGCTTTAGGCTGGTAGCTGGCTTGTAGCGTTGAAAGAAGCTTTCTTGGGTTACATACTCTACGCTTACTGGCTTAAGTGTGAGCGAATATTTTCCTCGTACTTGGATTACTGGCAGGACTTTAGCCTTAGTATTTTTTTTAACATCAATATAAAATTGCTCAATATCGTAAGGGGCTGAAAACGGCTTTATGTCTTGAGTGAAGTCATCTTTAGCTAACTTTGAATAGCGTGCTCGTTTCCTCGATTTTTTCTTTGTTGGGCTAGAGTCTTCGTCTTCCTGCCCGCCGATATCCTTGCCAGTCTTGATGCCAAGCTGATGGCTATAACGCAGAAGTTTCTCTTTGTGAATAAATCCTAAGAGGCCTGTTTTGGATACTACGGGGATATGTTTTAGGGAATGCTTTAAGAAAAGCGAGTAGAGCAGGGCTTCGGTAACGGGTTTTTCTTTGAAAGTCACTTCTAAGTATATAGTTTTAATGGATCTGCTTGTTCTATAAAATAACAGGCTTCATGTTTGATGCTAACATTGGCTATATGTCCAAAAACTGGCCAAAAACAAATTTCACTCTAAAAAAGAAAGCGTTCGTGAATGGCTTTTTCTATTTTAAAAACCGCTATGCTTTGCTAATCCTTTTGAGTGCCAATGTTGCTCTTCAATATATTCGTAATTCCGAAATTCAATCCTCTCGCGGATAGGTTTGATTAGATGGCGAGAAATTTTTTTTTCAAAAGCTTTCTTTCTTTCTTCTTTACTTATAATATAGAATTTTGAATAGAAATCTTGAAATTCTCCAAATTTATTTAAAGACTCTGTAAAATTTGTAGTGTGTTCAACTTCAAAAAAGTGGCTAGGAAATTTTCTTTCATTAAACCAAATAACGTCTACAAATTTAGCTGTATTAACTATCTCTTCGTATGAAAATTTGGGACAGCTCTTTATGGTTGCCATGTCATTAAGAGGGGTTTTATTTAAGAATTTTTTATTCTTATCTTGATGGGTTACACATGTCTCATAACCCTTAAATTTCCCTAATTGTAATAATAATCCTTGATAATAAGCGTGATCATTCTCTTCAAGTTTTTCGGGAGGAGTATCATCTGAGAAGCCAATTTTTTTTAATATCTTTTTTTTATCTTTTTCTAGATACCAAAGGCCAGGTCGAATTTTAGCAAATTCTTTTTTTATTTGAATAATTCGGCGAATTGAAGCGTATGGCGTTTTGGTCACCCAATTTTCTAAATCGACTTCTTTGTACAACTGGGCTAAGGTTGCATAGCCCCCAAGTCTTTCCATCGCCTCTATCACATATTCGTGTTGTAATTTTTTCATGATTTTAGT
>JAUXHF010000320.1 GCA_030621685.1 Spirochaetota bacterium | reverse complement strand
AAAGAACTTTATACGCCTATCCTCACTTTAACCAGAGGAATACTTACCAAAATCTTTGGCAAATTAGCGAGGTTTAAACCTTATACGCCTATCCTCACTTTAACCAGAGGTTTAATACTTACCAAAATCTTTGGCAAATTAGCGAGGTTTAAACCTTATACGCCTATCTTCACTTTAACCAGAGGTTTAATACTTGCTAAAGCCTTTTAGAAAGTAGCGAGGTTTAAACCTTATACGCCTATCCTCACTTTAACCAGAGGTTTAATACTTGCCAAAACCTTTGGGAAAGTAGCGAGGTCTTGTTATGAATGTTTTGATATTTTGCTCGTGTTATTGTTATTATACCTAAGCCCCAAACTCCAAACTATAGCGAGAGGACGGTAGAGGAATTAACCATATCGGCCAATTTGGCAAGCCCGGCATATTGTATCCCAGCAATTATTCTTTTTCGTTCTAGCACACTGTCTAAATCGTTGAAGAAACTCATGCATGGAAGCGAAACTAAGACGTTTCCATTTTTAGCAAGGAAGCTCTTGAAATATACTTGCAGAGGTTCAAAGCCACGGATAGATATTTTTTCTATCTGCCCTTGTCTAGCCCAAATAACTCCAGAGGAAACTAGAAATACACTCGTTTCTACGCCAGAAAGCTGCGAGGAGAGTCCTGTCGAAAAGGCTACCAAAGCCTGACGGCCACCATCTTCTTTCCCTTGTTTTAAAACAATCAGCAGATGCTTCCTTCCCGAAACACTAGTGTTTTTTGCAGCTGAAACAAGCGGGGCATCCGCAGAAACAGCCACAGCACTCTCATCAAGAGTATAGAAAAATTTTTCTGTATCTACTTTTTGTCCCATAAAAACCTATATTCAACTTTGGATTTGCCTAGATATTCCGTTACTTAAACAAGTAGCTTAAAACTATTACCTATACATATTCGCCCACATGCTTGCATGCTTACATAAACTCTCTAGCTTGTTAGCTTGTTATTAACGCATACAACAAAAAATAGCTGTTTTCTTATAAAAATAAATTTTAAAAAAACTTTCTCCTACAAAAAGAAATCTGGCTCTGCCCATATGCCCATATGCCCATAGCCTTAGATGAAAAAGAGAGTACCTAACATGTTTTTTATCCCTACTAATACAAGAAAAAGTTTTCTAGGAAAATTTTTTAAAGCTCCCAAAACAAAATCAACTGCTACGAATAGTCCAAATAATGCGGATAACGTTGCAAATAACCTTAATAAAACGGCTCATGCAAATAAAACACAGGCTTCTAAGCAAAATAAAACACAGGCTTCTAAGCAAGAATACGATAGCAGCAGAGTTGCCTCTGCTGGGCCTTTAAAAAAACCTAAATTTAAATTTATTAGCGGAAAAACAAGCGTTTTCCTTGCTAGCTTAGGTTCATTATTTGCAGCTCGGCTACCCAAAAAACCCCTTAGCCTATTTTTGGGCATACTTTTAAGCTTAAGTATCCTAACGCTTAGTTTGTATTGGATGCAGGGCAATATACAAAAAACAGCAGAAAAACTTCAGCTTTTCGCCTTAGAGGAAATTGTTATTGAAGGCTTACAGCTAACAAACCCTTACCAGATTGCCAAGCTAGGAAACTTAAAACTTGGAGATTCCTTGCTTTTTCTAAATACAAGAGCATTAGAAGAAAAACTATCCGCTCTTCCCAGTATAGAAAAGGTGCAAGTACGCCGCCGCTATCCTAATATTCT
>JAUXHF010000301.1 GCA_030621685.1 Spirochaetota bacterium | reverse complement strand
TGGCACATTTTTGTTCCATGTGTGGCCCCAAGTTCTGCTCCATGAAAATTACCGATGATATTCGAAAATTTGCTAAACAAGAAAAAATTTCTAACTCTTGGGCGCTAGAAAAAAAACTTCAAGAAAAGTCTCATGAGTTTGCGCAGTTTAATAGACCTCGCTAGAACGCCCTTAGGTTTTTGCCCCATTCCATGCCCCTATCCCTATTTATCGGAATATCGGAATATCGGAAACTACGTCTGAAAACTATTGGAAGCTAAATCTGAAAACTATTGGAAGCCAGATTCTGAAAATGCTTGGGCTATGTATGCCTGGCTTCTTTGTGTTTTCAATGTTTCTGATGGAGAGCCGCTTTATTAAGTTTCTTGATAGAGAGCTGCTTTATTAAGTAAGACATATAAAAATAATGCTTAACGAAAAAGAGCGCCGGGCCCATAAGTATAAATATAATCAAGAAGAAAGCGAAAAATTGCCAGAAAACTTAGTAGAAAACTTAGCAGAAAAAGCTATTCATCCAAATGAACTAAGGGTCACTATAATTGGCGGACATGGAGAGATGGGTCGCTGCTTTAGGCGCATGTTTGAAGATTTTGGCGCCCTCGTTTACGTTCTTGATATTGAAGATGACTTAACCAGCAAAGCCGTGTTGCAGCGTTTAAAGCTAGCTGATGTCACTCTTCTCTCGGTGCCTATGGCCAGCCTGCAGGCAGTAGCTTTGCAGGTGGGGCATTCGCTTAAAAGCCATTCCTTGCTGATGGACCTAAGCTCGCTGAAAATAAGAGAAACGGAGATTCTTCTAAAGTCGACTCCGGAAAACATTGAGATACTTGGGGCGCACCCGCTTTTTGGCCCTTACCCTAATTTGAAAGGTCAGCGCATAGTTGTCTGCCCTGTTAGGGGCAGAAGCTGGCTGCCTAAGCTGGTATATGTTTTTAGACAACAAGGTCTTACCGTGCTTAGCCTAGATCCCCATAAGCATGATAGGCTGATGAGCATGGTGCAGGCGCTCTTGCATGTTAGCATGTTTGCCTTTGCCCGAACACTTGCCGAGCTTGATGAAAAAAGCGAAACGAATATAAGACCAGGAGAGAAGAGTTTTCGCAAGAGTCAAACCTACAAAATCTCTCCGCCAATTTTCAAACTTATGTGGCTTTTTACAGGCAGGCTGCTTAATCAAGATAAGCAGCTGTACTCGGCCATATCTTTAGACAACCCTTACAGCATTAAAAGTTTGAAAACTTTCTCAAAACACCTTTCTGAGTATATTGATATGGCTGAAAGGAAGGACAAAGAAAAATTTGAGAAACAATTCATGAATTTAAAAGATAAATTTTTCTCTGCGGATGATGATATTATGCAGCAAAGCCAAAACCTCATTGATTTTTTTATTGATGAAGAAAAAAGCCGAGGTGCTCGCTAGTCTTTTATGGAAGAAGAGTCGTTTAAAAAAATTCTTATTGTTGGTAACAGATTGATAGGAGATTCTATTGACAGCCTGCATGCCCTACACTCTTTCATCGAAGTTTACAGCCGCTTAGAAACAAAATTTTATTTTCTAGGCTACAGTTATTCTGCTTTTGTCTATGAATCTGTTTTTACTGGGAAACATTCTTTTGAGAAACGGTTTTATATAGATGTTGAGGGCGGCAGCGAGGGGCAAAGGTCTTATCCTAAAACGCAAGGAGCTTTGCTTCCGCTACTGGCGATGCGCCGTAAACTTGCAGCGCATAAATTTGATTTAGCGATAATTTATCCTGGCGGATTTATTTTTGCTTTCTTGGCTTTTCTTTCTGGTATTTCTTGCAAGGTTGGTTTTCGTGGCGACTGGCGTTCTGTATTTTTAGATAGGCATGTGGCAAACTCGAGGAAGCTAGCCAACTACAAGAATTTTTTTGCCTTGAACACGCTTTTCCAAAAACCGATACCTCAGAAAACTTTTACCTTTCCTGTAGATATTCCCAAAGAGAAAAGTTTTTTTCAACAATTCTTGCTAGAAGAAAGAAAATATCTTGTGCTGGCGCC
>JAUXHF010000001.1 GCA_030621685.1 Spirochaetota bacterium | reverse complement strand
ATAAATAAAGAAGAAAAACTACGTAACTACATAAAGGGTTTTTCTAAAACGCTAACAGCGTTTTCTGGCGGAGTTGATTCTGCCCTCGTAGCCTTTATCAGCGCTACTGAATTGGGAGAGCGGGCGCTGGCTGTTCTTGCAGATTCGGCCAGTTTGAAACGTGACGATCTACGACTAGCCAAAGATTTTTGTCGGCTTTTCTCTATGCAACTCCAGCTCATAGAAACCTCTGAGCTAGCCAACTGGGACTACGTGGCCAACACAAAACAGCGTTGTTATTACTGCAAGCAGACCTTGTATGAGGCTATGCTGCCCTTAAAAAAAAGCTTTGATGCTGAAGTTATTTTTAATGGCGCTAATCTTGATGACATGAACGAATATCGCCCGGGCATGCAGGCCGCCTCTGTGCATGGCGTGCGTAGCCCCTTGCAAATAGCCGGCTTTGCCAAAAAAGATGTCCGCGCCTTAGCAGAAAAATTGGGCTTACCAAACTTTCAAAAACCAGCAAGCCCATGCCTAGCCTCTCGGATAGCCCATAGAATTCCTGTAACCAAAGAAAGACTTTTACTTGTTGAACAAGCCGAAGCCTATTTGAATAACTTCTATAAAAGTTATGCTCCCAAGAATCTGCGCGTGCGCTTGCTGCCTAAACTGAAAGCTGGCATTGAAATAGAGGCTCGGCTTTTGCCTGTGCTACAAAAAGATTTCAAAACGATTAACAAAAAACTTCTTGAACTAAAATTTAGCTCTGTGCAGCTTAAGCAGTATCAATTAGGCGGGGCTTAAACAAATGTAGCCTTGAATAAACTGAAATAAGATGTTTTTGCTTAGCCTTAGCTTTTATCTTTAAGCATAGCAGGCGTGATTCTCATGCTAGAATATCATAGCTGATTGGCGAGGGCGAGTGATTTTGATTTTAGAGCTAAGTTTTTGCACCTTTTGGATGTCATCACCATGCTGCTCGGTCTGCTTTAGTTGTTCAATATAACGTCTTACACTCTGCCTTGTAATGGGATGACGAAACTCTGTTTGTGTTTGTAGCTCAATATCTCTCATTGGAGCTAGAACAAAAAGCCTTTTGGAATAGCTAGGATGGGGGACAATAAGCGTCTTTCCATCTACCGTGGTTAACGTGCTTTGTCGATTATAAAAAATAATATCAATATCAATAATCCTAGGTCCTTTTGGGCCTCGTTTAGAACATGGGACACGTCCCATTTTTTCTTCTATTTCCTGAAGGAAAAGAAAACTTTCTTCTAAGCTCATAGTGGTTTCGGCAAGTAAGCAGAGGTTGAAAAAATCTGCTTGCTGAAGCAAGTCTACTGGGCTTGTTTCGAATATATCCGAGATAGCTATGATAGAAAACTTTTCTTGAATATATGAAATAACGTTTTCTAAGTTTTCTTTTTTATTGCCTATATTAGACCCGAGTGAGAGAAGTATTTTTTTCATAATTAGAGAATGCTCCCTTTTCTTTTTAGATTTTTTGCTTTTAGATGAGCATGTTTTTTTATGCTGGTTATTCTGCAGCTTTTATAGTAGAAGTTTAATATACTGGTATAAGAATTTCGTCTTTCAGCCAAAGTTTTAGCACCCCATTGGCAAAGCCCAACGCCATGACCAAAACCCTTGCCTTTGAAAACATAGTCATTTTTATTTTTAGAAAGTGTGAATTTCGTAGATGGGAAGCTCTTAGCACCAAGGACTCTTCTAAATTCATTGCCTGTCATAAGAACACTTTTCCCGCTAGCTGGTTTTAGAGCAAGCAGTTTTATTCTTTTGGAATAAGACATTTTTAATATAGTAATTTTTTTAATTTTCTTGGCAGAAATATGAGCTGCAATTTTGCTTTCCAGTAGCTCTTTTTTGAAACTTCTTTCCCAAGTGTAAAGCGGATGCGTTTTGCAATAAGGACAGCGAATGTTTTTGAAATAACGAAGCTTTTTATCAGATTGCCAAACATCCTCGGCTTTTTCTGTAATGCCACCACAGCTGGCATGGAAAAAAGTTTGGATGGGGTTGTTGCGATAGACCATAATAAGATCTCTAGTTTTCTCAACATTTTCAGTGATATTGGAATGAACCCCATGAATGCCGCCAAATACTTGATAGGATGTATCAACACCAACATGATAAGCCTTGTTATTATTTTTCTCAATAAAATTATAAGCATACGATCGAGCAGCTAGGGCTTGTGCCTTTATAGCGTTTTTCGGCCAGCTATAAGATATTTCTTTTCGTAGCACGCCTGCTATGTACTTTTCAAGCTCAATTTCATTTATCACAAAAAATTTTTCTTTATTTTTTTCGATAATTATTTTCCCAGAATATTTCACTTTCTTATACACTATGGGATTTTCTTCATCTATTGTGAAAATAGCCTGCTTTCTAGAGCTAGAGTTAGAGTTAGAGTTTAAGTCCCGTTCCTTAATTCCAAGTTCTGCGGGCAGGGTTTTTCCTTTGAAAAAAAGCACACGAATGAATTTTTTCTCGTCTAGCTTTTTTTTATTGGCAAAAAGCGTTCGCCCAAATATTTGGGAGATCTGATAACTAAGGAGGAATACAGAGCTTCGTATAAGGAAAATTCTTCGATTCATAAATATGGCAGGCTTTATAAAAAGGTTAAAGAAAAGTGAATATTATAAATACCTTTTATAACTTGTTTTCTATTTTCGGTTTTTTGCATGGCTAACTTGAAAAAAAAGAATTTGAAATTAAACTGCAAAAAAAACTTAGCGCTGCTCTTTAGCCTCGCTAAAAATGCGGAGGCAGAGTTACAGCGTTCTGCCAGCTGCCCCATAGAATAGAAGCTAGGAATTTAAGCGATTCCCTTAGAAAAGATTCAGGGAAGAAGAATCATCGTCACTTGGCTTAGGGTTT
This sequence comes from Spirochaetota bacterium, assembly GCA_030621685.1. GTDB lineage: Bacteria > Spirochaetota > UBA12135 > COTS27 > COTS27 > JAUXHF01. Next base: position 24,467 of record JAUXHF010000001.1, on the reverse strand, counting down.
TCTATTTTTAGATATTTATAAGAGAGCGGCGTTGCCATTCGCCCCTGCCGAGTGCGTTTCAAAAAACCAAGCTGTATTAAATAAGGCTCGTAAACTTCTTCAAGGCTGGTGCTATCTTCGGAAAGGCTGGTAGATAAGGTTTCAATGCCAACAGGCCCACCTTTGAAATGCTCTATAATAACTTGCAGTAAGCGTCTGTCCATATCGTCTAGCCCATACTCATCAATTTGCATCTGCCCTAGGGCGTAGCTAACTAGATCGCTGTTGATGAGGCTAACATCTTGAACATCGGCAAAATCACGAACTCTACGAAGCAAACGGTTTAAGATACGCGGGGTTCCACGGCTACGTTTTGAAATCTCGCTAATACTGGTAGCGTTCATATTCATTTTGAGTTTTGCAGCATTTCTTCGGGCAATACTTTCCAGATCTTTGTGGTGGTAGAAGTTAAATCTACCAATAATGCCAAATCGGCTAATTAAAGGCTGAGTCATGCTTCCGGGTTTCGTAGTTGCTCCTATCAAGGTAAAGGGCGCTATGTTGATGCGTACAGCTCTACTGCTGCCCTTGCCGCCTAAATTGAGGTCGAGTTTGAAATCCTCCATAGCAGAATATAACACTTCTTCAACAATGGGCTTTAAGCGATGAATCTCGTCTATAAAAAGTATTTCCTTTGGCCTTAAGCTACTGAGCAGCGCTGCCATATCGCCTGTTCGCTCTATTGTGGGCGCAGAGGTGATTCGGACATTCGCCTTCATCTCTTTGGCGATAATAAGCGAAAGTGTTGTTTTGCCAAGACCGGGCGGCCCGCTCAGCAGCGTGTGATCTAAGGCTTCCTTTCTTTTTTGGGCAGCTGTAATATACACATGTATATTTTTCTTTAAACTTACTTGACCGACAAAGTCGCTAAGCAGTTCTGGTCGAAGGCTGTAAAGAGCCTTGTCTTCTTGCTTTTCTTCTTTGGAAAAGATGGCTTCTATCAAAAAACTTTCCTTGTACGGTTAAATGGATTATGTGGCATGTAAGGGATGATGCAAAACTAAAGGATTAATATTATTTTTCTTGAAAGATACTGTGTTATAATTATAAACGATTACTGGCAAACTAGCAAGTTTTACAGATACTATCCTTTTGCTTGCATGTGATGGAATTTATACAATAAGCTAGGAAATTATTAGACCCAAAGAATTACTGCCAAATTACTGCCAAAGTGCTATTTAAATTACGGCATAAAGAATGTTATATTTCATAGCACTTTTAAGATGAGAGAGATTCTATGACAACAGTTTTCCAAAGACCACTGCATAAAAGGTTACGTTTTGAGAGCAAACTTTTAGAGCGCTGTGAGCTTACGCCTACGGTAAGCCAGTTTAGTTTCTTTGTACCTGAAAACTTTGTTTTCACGGCTGGGCAATATGTAACTATTAGCTTTAGCGCTGCAGGAAAGGTGCAGGCTCGTTCATATTCTATATGTTCTTCGCCGTCACAGAAGTCTAGAATTTCTTGCTGCATTAAAAAAGTTGAGGCGGGGATGGTGACGCCGGCTTTGTTTAATTTTCCGCTTGGAATGAGTTTTCGAATAGTGGGGCCTATGGGTTTTTTCGTGCTTCCGAAACAAATGGCTGAACATAATTTGGTTTTTATTGCTACGGGCACTGGAATTTCACCAATAAAGAGCCAAATTGAAACCTTGCTTCTTAAGGATTTCAAGAATAAACTTACCTTGCTTACTGGGGCAAGGTATATTCGGGAAATATTGTATAAAGAGCGTTTCTTAGCCTTAAGCGAGGCCCGCCAAGCAGCTAAGAAGCCGCCATTTGTTTACGAGAGTATTGTGAGCAGGCCAGAAAATCCTGAATATAGTGGCGAGCAAGGTAGAGTGCTTCGTTTGCTAGAAAAGCATTATTCTAGTAATGAAAAAAGCTTGTTTTTCATCTGTGGCTTAAAAGCTATGGTTGATGATATACGAAATTTGCTTCGTAAACTTGGCACAGCAGAGCAAAACATTTTTTTTGAAAAATACGATGCTTAGCTAGGATGAGAGCCTTAATCTTAATAGCCCACGGCAGCAAAGTTATTGCCTCAAACGATGAAATAAGAGAGCTTACAGACAATCTGCGGGAAAAAGCAAGAGCATCATCACATGAAGCGATGCCTAGCAGCTTCTATGATATTATTCTTTGTGGATTTCTGGAGCTAGCCGAGCCGAGCATCCCTGGGGCTATAGATAAGGCTGTAACAGCAGGTTCAAAGCATATTACCATATTCCCTTACTTTTTAAGTAGCGGTCGTCATGTTGCTAAAGACATCCCCGAGCTTGTAAAAGAACGTCAGTTACTGTATAGTGATATTCCCATAGAAATTGCGCCCTATGTGGGGAAAATGCCTAAAATGATAGAGTACATACTAAAACACCTGCAAGATAGCAAGAAAGCATGAAATTTAATTCTTGGGAGATATTTGGTTAAACCACTTGGCGAATTTCAAGCCAGCCGCAGAGGCATGGGCTTTCTTCGAATTTTCAGCTAAGTATTTATTGGCCTCTCCTATATATTGGGGTAGATGTGGATGGAAAGCCTGAAATTTAATTCTTGCGAGATCTTTGGTTAAACCACTTGGCGAATTTCAAACCAGCCGCAGAGGCATGGGCTTTCTTCCAATTTCCAGCTAAGTATTTATTGGCCTCGCCCATACTGGGGTAGATGTGGATGGTCGACAAAATGGCATTTAATCCAAATTTGTTTTTCATAGCTGAAACAAACTCTAAGATGAGCGTGCTAGCAGTGGCGCCGACAATGGTAGCGCCTAATATTTTATCCTTGCCTTTTTCGGTTAACACTTGAATGAAGCCCTCGTCATTCATATCGGTGATAGCCCTATCAAGATCATCAAGTCCGTATTGGGTAACTTCGAATTCAATTTGAAGTTTCTTGGCAGCTTGCTGGCTTAGGCCCACAGTGGCAACCTCAGGATCGGTGAACGTACACCAAGGAATAACACTGTAATCAACTTTGAATTTCTTTAGGCCGCCAAATAAAGCATTTACCGAAGCATAATAGGCCTGGTGTGCTGCGGTATGGGTAAACTGATAGGGCCCGGTAACATCGCCACAAACAAAGATATTGGGGATGTTCGTCTGCAGAAACTCATTGGCATCTATAGTTTTATTGGGACGCAGCCTTATGCCTAGGTTCTCTAAGCCGAAGCCAGTAATGTTGGCTCGGCGGCCAATAGCAATAATAACCTCATCGAAGGCAATTTTCTTTTCTTTGCCTTTATGTTCTACAATAATGTATTTTAAGCCACTTTTTTTCTCGAAACGCAGGGCCTTATGCTCGGTTAAGATTTCTGCGCCCTCTTTGATGAATTTCTTCGTAATAAAAGTGCTGACCGCTTCGTCTTCAACGGCCATTATCCTACTCAGCATTTCAATTTGAATAACCTTTGAGCCAAGTCTAGAAAACGATTGTGTCAGCTCGCAGCCAATGGGACCACCGCCCAATATCACTAAGCGTTTAGGAAGTTTTTGCAGATTCCATAGGGTATCCGAGTTAAGCGGCTTAACTTGAGCTAAGCCGGGAAGGGGAGGCATAAAGGGCCTTGCTCCAGTAGCCACAATAATGTTCCTTGTGGTTAAGGTTTTGCCATTTACTTGTACTTCCCAAGGAGAAACTATAGTAGCCTCGCCTTTTATGCATTCAACGCCTATTTTGGAATATCTATCAACAGAATCATGGGGTTCAATTTTCTTAATAGCGTTTTTAACATGGAACATAATCTTCTTGAAGTCTGGTTTTGCTGAAACCTTTCCGACAATACCCGCTTTTTGCGCCTTTGCAATGTTGCTTACTAGCTTTGCCGAGTTAATTAAAGCTTTCGAGGGTACACAGCCGGTATTGAGGCAATCTCCGCCCATCTTATGTTTTTCTATTAAGGCTACTTTGGCTTTTACCGTAGCAGCGATATACGAAGAAACTAAGCCGGCAGAGCCAGCACCAATGACGATAAGGTTGTAATCAAAAGATTTAGGTTTCGTAAATTTGCTATAGACCTTATAGGCCTTATAAGAATTTATCGAGAATTTTAATATAAAAGGAATAGATCCGATAAGCACAAAGGCCAGGATTAACCGCGGCGAGGCAATATCAGTAAAACTTTCAATAGCAGCTAGCTGCTCGCCTGCATAAACGTATACGGCGGTACCCGATAGCATGCCCAATTGGCTCACCCAAAAAAATGTGATAACAGGAATTCTGGTTAAGCCCACCACTAAGTTGATTAAGAAAAAAGGAAAGAGCGGAATAACACGAAGCGTGAATAAGTAGAAAGGACCTTCTCGTTTAATGCCTTCGTTAATTTTTCTTAATGCAGCAGAGAATCGTTTTTCAATACTCTCTCTTAGAATAAACCTTGAGGTTAAAAAAGCTAATGTAGCGCCAATAGTGCTACTAAAAGATACCAAAACAGTTCCTAAGACTACGCCAAATAAGGCTCCGGCTAATACGGTTAGCGCCGTAGCCGCCCCCGGTAACGATAACGCAGCTAACAGAATATAGCTGATCATATAGATGCTTATCGTCTGAAGCTTATTGTTTTCATAGTATTGAATGAAATTTTGCTGCTGTTCTTTTAAATAATCTATGCTAAGGTAGCTAGCAAGATTTAGCTTATAGGCAAGAATAATCAGGCCTATAATTACAAGCACTGCGAAAAGTTTTAAAATGTTTTTTTTGTTCATAGTTTTAATGGAGTAACAAATAAATTTCAAATGAGATGCAAATGAAATACAAAGTTAGTTAGCTTCGTAGAAGCATGGTTCAAAGTGATATAAGTATAAGTCTTTCAAGAAAAGAGCCAAATAGCAGTAGCTAATAGCTAATAACCCTTAGCTATTAGCTAAGGGTTATTGATAGGCTTATCCCTCTTTAATTTAAGTTTTTTAGTTATTTTTGCGAGCTATAGCTAAGGTGTTGTGAGCATGGAGGCTTTCAAAGTGTACAACTTTAATAGTATAATCTGAAAAGCTAGTTTCATGGGCATCATAATGTTTTTTTATTAAACGAGCGGCATCTTCACAGAAAATCATGTTTTCAGCGTTCAATCGAGCGAATTCTAGTTCATCTTCTCTTTTCACAACGCTTTGCACAGGGGTGGCGATACAACTTTCGGTATCAAGAATGAGTTTATTTAAATTTAAATTTTCAGGAATTTTGCTAAAACATAGCGTTATTTCAGCCTGACTCCTTTGGGCATGCGGAACAGCTTTCAATATAGGTATTGAGTTTTTTTCTGAACTATTTTGGCTTGATGAGCCATGTTCCAAGCCTGCTTGCTGCAAGGCCATGCTTTTTTGAATATAAGATTCTGAGAGCCTGCCCGAGCAAGGGCAAGTGCTTGAATAATAAAATGAAAAATTCAGGCAAAATTCTGCAGGTCTTTCACGCTCTTTTTTCATAGAGAATTTTATGGGATAGTATTGTGGCCCTGAAAGCTGGGATACTAAGGATTTTTTGTACAATAAATATTTAAACTCTAATTCTAAATAACAAGAAGAACTTATGCCCTGTTGCGATTGTATAAGCTGGTCTAAAAGCGATTCCAGGTGGGTCGGAGTGCATAGTTTTTCCTTTAAATAATCACAAAGCAAAATATAGAGCCGAGACATATGAATGCCTTTAACACCTTGCTTATCTAGGCTAACCGTGATAGAAGCTTTCGCAGGCAGATATTGCTTGCCGGTTTCTTCATTGAAAAGCTGAACGGGTATTACGATATCGCTCATGCCCACCCGATTCAATTTCGAGAAATAGGCAGGTTTTTGTTCTAGGGTAATATCGGGGAGGTTTTCCTTGTTATCGCTTAGGCTCATAGATTTGTCTTTTTTGTAGGAGTGAATTTCGTTTTTTAGAAAAAATGCTGAAAGCATCTTTAAATTCTGGTGGGGTTAGCTAGGCCTTTATACACCTTATCAGGATTAAAATGTTTTTTTGTTTCTTTGAAGGCCAGCTGAACGACAGCATCTGAAGTATTTGTGCTTTTTGAAGGTAACATAATGTTTCTGTAAAAACAAGAGCGATAGCCAACATGGCAACTTGCTTTACCGGCTGTATCGACTCGCAGCCAAAGCGCATCTTGGTCATCATCAACACGAATTTCCTTAACTTTTTGAACAAAACCGCTGTGTTCACCTTTATGCCAAAGTTTTTGGCGACTGCGGCTAAAATAGACGCATTCTCCTAAGAGCAGAGTTTTTTCTAAAGCCTCTTTGTTCATGTAGCCGTGCATAAGAATCTCTCCGCTAAAATAATCGCTGGTTATAGCGGGAATGAGTCCATTTTCATCGAACTTCGGCGAAAGCATGTGGCCTTCTTCAATCAGTTGGATGTTTTTTCGTTCTGCAAAAGTTATTTTCAAGCTACTTTATCTCTTTAGATTTCTTTGTTTTTTGAAAAGGCTATTCTGTTCGAACATATTTTTATAAGCATAGCCATAGTAAAAAGTAAAAGTTCATTATATAGTTTCTTATATAAGATTTTAGTTATTGTTAATTATAATAACTAAAATGAAATACTTGTCTTAATAATAGCATTTTATTCTTTGATGGAAATGATTTTTAAACAATTTTAGGTAGCTACAGTTTTTTTGCAACTTTAGCCTAGATGGATGAATACGTTATATAAAATTTTTATTTTACTTCTGCCGCCCTTTCTATGGTCGTTTAATTTTGTATTTGGTCGCTACTTCCGTGATTCTTTCATGCCAATAGATTTAGCTTTTTATCGCTGGAGTCTTGCGTTACTTGTGGTAGGTATTCTTTACGGGAAAAGCAGCTTAGCATGGCTACCAGAAATGAAAAAAAACTTCATGCTTCTGTGCGTGCTTTCCATTTTGGGAATAGCTTTATTCAACACCATTCTTTATTATGGCTTAGAACAAACAACGGCGATAAACAGCGTACTCATTGCCAGCACGACTCCGGTGATGATTATGGTTTTAAACCTTGTTTTTTTTCAATATAACATGCGGCCCTTAGAATTTGTGGCCATGCCACTTTCCCTGATAGGTGTGTTTTTCATTGTCAGCCAAGGCAAGCTAGAGTTTTATAAAGAGTTTTCTGTTAACCCGGGCGACATTATTGTTTTTTTTGCTGCTCTCAGTTGGGCATTATATTCAGTCTGGCTACCCAAGTTAGCTAAAGTCTTGCCGCCGAAACCATTGCTTACTGCAAGCATATTTATTGGCTGGTTCTTTCTTTTGCTTGGTTTTTCTGTTACTCATTTCCTTGCTACTCATTCTCTTGCTAGTAATTTTTTTGCTCGTATTCTTCCTAGGCTATCCGGATTTCCTTCAGAGCCAACGCAGTTTACTTTTGCCAGCGTAGCCTTTATTATCTATTTAGGAATTTTTGCATCTGTTATAGCCTATATATTTTGGAATAAGGCAGCTAGCGAAATAGGCTCTAACATGGCCGGCATCTGTCTTAACTTTATGCCAGTATTTGCGGTTATCGCCTCCACTGTTTTGCTGAAAGAAAAACTGCATGGCTACCACTTTTGGGGAGCCTTATGTATTGTTATTTCGTTAACTCTTATCTTTAATAAAAACATGAAGTGGAAAAAACCATTAACAAAAATAACTTAGTAAAATAACAGCCATGTTCCCGGCGCAAGCGTTAATTTCTTGATTTAAAAACTTTCTGATTAAAATAACAGCGATGTTCCCGGCGCAAGCGTTAATTTCTTGGTTTAAAAAAAACAGTCGTGCCTTTCCTTGGCGAAACAGGAGGGGGGTCTATGGCGTCTGGATAAGCGAGGTGATGCTTCAGCAAACACAGGCTAGCCGAGTGATACCTTTTTACAAAAAATGGATGCAGCGTTTTCCCTCGTTAAATTCTTTAGCCCAAGCTAGAGATGAAGAAGCCTTGCTTTATTTTGAGGGGCTTGGCTACTATAAACGTTTTCACGGCATCATGAAAACGGCGAGGCTTCTTAGCGGGAAGTCTTTTCCTAAGCAGGCGGAGCTTTTAAACAAGCTTCCCGGCGTAGGCAAATACACGGCGGCCGCCATAGCCTCGCTTGTTTTTAAGCAACGTGTAGCGGTAATAGATGGAAATGTGGCAAGAGTTCTTTCTCGTTACTTTGCGATAGAAAGTAGCTGCGCTGAAATAGCTAAGGATAGCAAGACTGAGGCCCTTGTAGAGTCTATTTTACCAAAGCGAGAATATGCTGTTTTTAGTGAGGCTCTGATAGAGCTTGGTGCTGTAGTTTGCAAAAAACAGCAGCCCAGTTGCAATGCATGCCCCCTTGCTCTATCTTGTGCTGCTTGGCTTAGCAAGAGGGTAGAACGGTATCCGCTTGTTTTGGGGAGGGCGCAAAAAAAAGTTTTTTCTACTATTGGAATTATCGAAAAAGATAACCAATTTCTGCTTTTAAAAAGAGAGAACAAAACAAGGCTAACTGATATGTGGGAATTTCCTATTCTTGAGCATCATAAACAAGGGCTTTCAAAACAGGCCATTGCCAAAGGCTTAAGAGAGCAGATTGGAGAGCAGATTGCCATTGAAGAATTAAACTTATTGCTTACACGAAAACTCTTTTCGTTTTCGCATAGTTACACCTCGTTTAAGGCTTATGTGGAAGTTTGGGCTAGCGATGTGAAGCTAAGCCATGAAAAACTTTCAAAAAAGAAAAGCTATCGGCTAGCTAAGAATGCCAGATATGTTCGAAAAAAAGCCTTGCTAAAAAAACCTTTTGGTGCAGCGGCAGCTAGAGTTCGTGAATATCTGTTAGCTAAAGCTAGCACGTAGCTATGGGCAGCGTAGCAGTAACATGTTCGAAAAAAAGCCTTGCTAAAAAAACCCTTTGGTGTTTGGTGCGGCAGCAGCTAGAGTTCGTGAATATCTGTTAGATGAAGCTAGCACGTAGCTATTGGTAGTGTAGCGTAGAAAGGTTATGAGCAGCTTCCCGGCGGCCTTAAAAAGAAGTTTCTGAAAGCGTAGGATGGGCATGGACAGTTTCAAAGATGTCTTCAACCACAGCCGCCCATCTCAATGGCGAGTACGGCCTGGGCAATAAGCTCGCCGGTATATTTTTCCCACAAATTTTTCCCACAAATTCTAGCGGCGTTTAGTGTAGTAGTGAGTAGAAAGGTTATGAGCAGCTTCGGCGGCTTCAAAAAATGTTTCTGAAAGCGTAGGATGGGCATGAACAGTTTCAGAGATGTCTTCAACCACGGCGCCCATCTCAATGGCGAGTACGGCTTCGGCAATAAGCTCGCCGGCATTTTTCCCACAAATACCCACGCCTAAAATTCGTTCAGTTTTAGCATCGTAGATGATTTTTGTAAGGCCGTCATTACGGCTAATGGCCGTAGCACGACCAGATGCTGCCCATGGGAAAATAGCTTTTTTATAATCAATGCTTTGTGCTTTGGCCTCATCTTCACTTAAGCCCGTCCAAGCAAGCTCGGGGTCGGTATAGATGACATTGGGCATGGCACGAACATCGTATAGGCTACGTTTGCCCTTTATGGCATCTACGGCAACACGTGCTTCTTTGCTGGCCTTATGTGCTAGCATAGGCTGGCCTACAATATCGCCGATGGCGAAAATGTTAGCTACCGAACTTCGCATTTGACCATCTACTATGATATGGTTTTTTTCGTCTAAGGCCAGGCCTGTTTTTTCAACAGCTAGCAAGTCGCTATTCGGCCTTCGGCCTATGCAAACTAATACCTTGTCAAATTCAAGAGTTTCTGGAGAGGCATCTTTATTGCCCACAGGGCGCATAGTGGCCTTTACCATGCTAGCCTCTTCTTCTAGATTTTCAATAACCGTATTGAGCTTTATTTCTGCAAAGAGTTTTTTTATTTTTTTATAAAGCGGATTGAAGATATCTCTATCGACGCCCGGAGCAAGTTTGTCTAGGGCCTCCACTACGCTTATTTTCGAGCCAAACTGGGCATAAACAAAGCCTAGCTCCAAGCCGATAATTCCCCCGCCTATGATAAGCATTTTCTTGGGAATGTTTTTTAGGTTAAGCGCCCCCGTGCTGCTCATGATTCTTTCGCTTTTCTTGCCCATACTGCTAGGGAAAATAGGCCTTGAGCCGGCAGCAATAATGGCTGTTTGAAAAACTATTCTATGTTCTTCTTTGCCATCTTTTACGATAAGATTATTAGCATCGCTGAAACTGGCCTTACCACGAACAATATCAACTTTCCTAGCACGAGAGAGCTGGCGTACGCCAGAGCTTAATTTGTCAATTATTTTCTTTTTATGAGCGACCAGTTTTTTCAAATCGAGCTGAGCTTTAGAAAAGTTCAGTCCATAAGCGGCTGCTTCTTCGGCTTCCTCTTTCAAAGCAGCGCTATGAAGCAGCATTTTTGAAGGGATGCAGCCTACATTTAAACAGACACCGCCAAGGCTATCGTAACGTTCAACAAGCAAGGTAGAAATTCCAAGATCGGCGGCGTAAAAAGCAGCCGTGTAGCCACCAGGACCGGCGCCAATAACTACAAGTTCACATTCTTTTATCATAATAACAGGTATCCATAAGGCTATAACTCTAAGCTGGCTTTTAGCTGCTTTTTAATAGAGTTTAGTTTTTCGTTTATTTTTTAGTAAATAGAGTTTAGTTTTTCGTTTATGTTTTTAATCAAGCATGCTTTCGCCCATAAGTAGTAGCTGCGGATGCTGGATGAGCTGAGAGAAACGTTTGATGAAACGTGCTGCCATAGCTCCATCGATAATCCTATGGTCGTAGCCTAAAGTAAGGGGCAGAAAAGGTATCTCTTTTACGATGCCATCTTGTAAAACGGGTCTTTGCAGGGTTCGGGCAGCGCCTAAGATGGCGACCTCGGGGCTGTTGATGATTGGCGTGAAATGTTCGCCAGCAATGCCTCCCAAATTTGAAAGCGTGATGCAAGAGCCTTGCATATCTTTAGGCATAAGTTTTATATCTCTAGCTTTGCTTGCTAAGGCACGAAGCTCTTTGCCAATCTGAAAAATATTTAGGCTATCTACAGCAAAAATAACCGGAACAACAAGCCCCCGAGGAGTATCGACAGCCACGCCAACATTAAAATATTTCTTATACAGTATTTTCTTGTTAGCCATGTCTAAGGAGGCATTGAAGCTAGGGAATTCCAGCAAACAATGGGCTAGGGCTTTTATCAGAAAAGGGCTAGGCGAAAGGGTGCTGCCCTTTTCTTTGAACGAGGCATCATGAAGCTTCTTCCATTCTAAGATCTTTCGAATATCGACATGAAAGTTATGGTGAATATGTGGGATGCTGGTCCATGCTGCTAGCATTTTTCTAGCAATGGTCATTCGGATATTACTGGCTTTTTCTGAAACCGTTTCGCCAAACACAGAAAAATCGGGGAGCGGGCTTAGCGCTTGCGCTTTAGGAGGATTGCCTTGCAAAAGCGAGAGCTTAATGTGGTTTTTCAAATCGCCCATGCTAACACGAGAGGCGCGACCACTGCCCTGCACGGAAAGAATATCTACGCCCAGTTCTCTGGCTAACTTTCTAGTTTGCGGCGAAATAGCTCCGCTAGCTTGAGTAATAGTTCCGCTAGCTTGTGTAGGTTTTTGCGTAGGTTCTGCTTTGCTGCCCTGCAAATCAGCAAAACTGCTAAAGTCTTGATGGCTTTTGTTCTTTGGGCTAGCAGCAGTTGTTTCAGTAGCTTTTTCTGTAGCAGTTGTTTCAGCAGCGTCAGAATCAGCCTGTATGAGAGCGACTTTTGCTCCAATTTTTATTTCATCACCTTCTTGTATGAAATACTTTTGAACAAGGCCACTATGCGGAGAAGGGAAGGGTATAACAGCCTTATCGGTTTCAAGTTCAAAGAGGGTATCGCCCTCGGTCACTTTTTGTGATTGGCTGGCAACGATGGAAATAACAGTTCCGCCTTCAATGCCTTCACCTATCTCTGGTAGTAGTATAGTTTTATCCATATTTAAAAAGCTTGTAATCTAGTAGTGGTTATTTTTTGCTGTTACGGTTAATTATTTTTGCCTAATTATTTTTGCCTAAATTTTTGCCTAAATTTCTGCCCTAAGTTACTTGAAAGTAAAAGAATATAACAGCGTAGTAACATGCATTTGGGTATTTGCGAATAAGCGGCATAACTTCTGTTAAATATTAAGTATTGAGCGGGTTTTTTTTATTGATGTTTATGCCCATTTTTTTTATGGCCTTAGCAGCTTCTTTCTTTGAGAAGTCGCTGGTTTGGCTAAGAGCGTACAGAGATTGAGCAATAATAAAATCCTCGTTAATTTCGAAATGTTCGCGCAGTTCCTCCCGAGATGAAGAGCAGCCAAAGCCATCGGTGCCGATGGAAAACAGCTTACTGTTAATATAGGGGCTAATCATATCGGGGAAAAGCCGCATATAATCGCTGACGCCAACAAAAGGGCCACTGTAAGCGGCAATGCTCTCCTCGAAAAAGGAGAGCTGGGGGGGCTTATCGGGATTGAGCATATTTTGGCGCTGGGTGGCTACGGCGCCATCTCGCAGGGCTTTAAATGATGTGACAGACCAGACCCTAGGCAGAACGGAATGCTCTTTGAACAAGCGCTTTGCAGCACGCAGGGCAAAGTTTAGCGATATTCCCGAAGCAAGAATGTTTATTGGTTTTCGCCCAGCAGCTTCCTTGTTTTTCCCATAATCTTTTAACAAATAGATGCCTTTGCATATTTTCTCTTCAAGATGAGCTATGTCTTTAGGCATAGGTAGCTGTTCATAGTTTTCGTTATACACGGTAAGGTAGTAAAACTCGTCTTTGTCCTCTTCATACATTCGCCGAAGGCCATGTTTAAGGATGGCAATGACCTCATAGGCGTAGGCTGGGTCGTAGGCTCTTAAGTTGGGAATGGTAGCAGCGATGATATGAGAATGTCCATCTTCATGCTGAAGCCCCTCGCCATTGAGGGTAGTTCTGCCGGCGGTGCCGCCTATGAGGAAGCCGCGCACTTGCATATCGGCGGCTGCCCAGAACAGATCGCCGGTACGCTGAAAGCCAAACATGGAGTAAAACACATAAAAGGGTACCGTTGTCATCCCCTGATGAGAATAGCTTGTTCCCGAGGCAATAAATTCTGAACTCGCCCCAGCTTCGTTAATGCCTTCTTGCAATATTTTGCCCTGCTTAGATTCTATATAGGGTACTAAGGTGTTCTTGTCGACTGGTGCATAAAGCTGCCCCTTCGATGAGTAAATGCCATGCGGCCGAAACAGCGCTTCCATGCCAAAGGTCCGGCTTTCATCAGGAACAATGGCGAAAATTCTTTCACCCAGGCCCTTAGTCTGCAGGAGGCCGGTAAGCACACGAACAAAGGCCATAGTCGTAGAAATATTCCGCTTTTCTGTGTTTTGATATATTTTGGCATACATGGCATCCTGGGGAAGGGGAATGCGTTCTAATTCCTTTTTCCGATATGGCAGAAAAGCTCCCTGACGTTTTCGCACATCTAACAAGTAACGAGCTTCTTCGCTATCTGCCGGGAATTTGATAAACGGAGTTTCGGCAAGATCCTTATCGGCTATGGGGATATGAAAGCGTTTTTTAAAGGCTTTCAGGGCATCAAGGCTCATATTTTTCTTTTGGTGTGCTATATTTCTTCCCTCAGCACTTTTTCCCATACCAAAGCCTTTAATAGTTTTAAATAAAATAACGGTAGGTCTGCTATTACCGTAGTTTAGGGCTTTTTTGTAGGCGGCGTAAATTTTCTTCTCGTCATGCCCGCCAAAGTTAAGATTTTCTAATTCTTCGTCACTTAAATCTGAAACAAGTTCTTTAACCTCAGGGTATTTGGAGAAGAAGATCTTTCGTCTCTCGCTGCCGTTTAAAGTGCTAAATAATTGAAAATCGCCGTCTAAAGATTCTTCTACTAAGCGTAGCAATTTTCCAGAGCGGTCTTTTTTGAATAGCACGTCCCAGCGGCTATCCCAAATAACTTTGATAACATTCCAGCCAGCGCCTTTAAAAACACCTTCAAGTTCTTGGATTATTTTCCCATTACCACGAACAGGACCATCTAAACGTTGTAAGTTACAGTTGATAACAAAGATAAGATTATTAAGTTCTCCGCGCACAGCCAAAGAAAGCGCCCCCCGAGTTTCTACTTCGTCTGTTTCGCCATCGCCAACGTAGGCAAAAACCTTAGCCAGCGTATTGCTCTTTAGCCCCCGATGTTCTAGCGATTTATTAAATCTAGCTAAATAAATAGCCATCAGTGGTCCTAATCCCATAGATACGGTAGGAAACTGCCAGAATTCTGGCATCAGCCTTGGGTGCGGATACGAGGAAAGACCGCCGCCTTTCGATAGCTCTCTACGGAAGTTTTCTAGTTGTTTTTCTTCTAGCAAACCCTCTAAAAAAGCTCTAGCATAAATACCGGGAGAGGCATGCCCTTGGAAAAATATGGCATCGCCTAAAAAATCATCTTTTGGACCTTTGAAAATATGGTTGTACGCCACTTCGTAAAGAGAGGCACAAGATGCATAGGTGGCAATATGCCCGCCTATGCCATCGCTTCGTTTATTTGCTCGTAAGACCATCGCCATGGCATTCCAGCGTGTTAGGCTGCAAATACGCCGTTCTCTATCAAGGTTACCAGGATATTCTGGCTCTTCTTCGGGCAAGATGCTATTAAGGTAGTCACTGTTTATAAATTCAGAGCCGCTCCTGCTAGCTGGCGCTAACATGAATTTTGTTTGTAGCGTATCCATTAAGAACTTAGCACGCTCTTTGCCATCTACGGCGATAACTTCTTCTAAGGATTGCTCCCATTCTCTAGTTTCTTCGGGGTCTAAATCTTGCATGGCAATGTATATCTTGTTGGGCTTGCTGTTTTGGGCTATTTCCTGCTTTTCTGCTGCTAATTCTACTGTTAATTCTACCAGTTAATTCTACCAGTTAATTCTACCTAGTCAAAGAAAGAAGCTGTTTATAAAGCAAAATTTTGATGCTCAAGCAGTAGCCTATATTAATTTTAGCAGATTTTTTTTGTTTATTATCCTAAAAACATTTTTTTCTTAAAAATTTGGGTCTCAGAAATTCTGAATTTTTTGGGATGATTTCCCTTTGAAAGTTAAATATCATATTTTTTAAATGCTTCAGCTAAGTTTTCTTTTACAATTTATAAATTACGAGTAACAAATAAAGATGCAACTATGCGTTTAACAGCAAATTTCATGCTTTTAGATAGAGGCTTTCCCATTTAAATGAACAACATTTTTGAACTTATTAACAGGCTTTCTAACAGTGCTAAAGATATAGGGCTGCTTGTCTTGATTTTATTGCTTTCCGGCTTTATTTTTTTTATTATCATTTCCTTCATCAACCCAGTTATCATTCGATTTGTTAAAAAAACAAGAAGTAACTTGGATGATGCACTTCTGAAGAAATCGTATTTAAACTTTTTGCCACTTTTCCCAATAGCACTTATTTTCTATTTTACAAAGAACTTTTTCACGGTTATTCCCCCGGGTTTCATTGAGCGCATAGGTAGCGCCTGCATTGCTTTATTTTTCATGATAAGTATAAGCAGTGTTGTAGATTTTCTTTCTAATTTCATTTCCAACTTAGACGAGGATAAGAAAATTCAGATACAGTCTTTGAGTCAGGCGCTAAGGTTGTTTATTTACTCGATAGGCATAATTTTGATTATCTCTATTTTCTTGGATATAAAATTTTTGGCGATTGTAAGTAGCTTAGGCGCGCTTACGGCGATCATTCTGCTTGTTTTCCGAGATTCTATTTTAGGTTTAGTCGCCGGAATTCAACTAAGCGCTAATAAAATGGTGAAAATTAATGATTGGATAGAAATTTCTTCTCTGGGAGTAGATGGCAGCGTTTTGGAGGTGAATCTTACTACGGTAAAGGTGCAAAACTGGGATAAAAGTGTTATTTACTTGCCTACCTACAGCCTTATTTCGAAATCTTTCAAAAATTGGCATACCATGCAGGAGCTTGGAGCCCGCCGGATAAAACGCCGCCTAGCCATAGATATGGCTAGCGTCAGGTTCTTAAGTAAAGAAGAAATTAAAAAATATCTTTATAACCTAAACGATTTGAATTTCAAAAAAGCCACAGAAGACAGCTTTCCCGAATTTGTCTATGATGAAAATATAACGAAAACAACTGCTAATAAAGCTAATGTAGAAAAAAAACCGGGAAGGATTATAGAAAAAATTTTTGATCTAGGTGAAAATACCCTTTCTCGCTATACTACGGCAGGGTTTTATCGAGTATATTGTTTGTATTACTTGCGCCAGCATCCTCTGGTCCGTAACGACCTTACCATAATGGTGCGGCTCTTACAGCCAACTTCTTTGGGGCTTGGCATGGAGATTTACTGCTTTACGGCTACCTCTGATTGGGGATATTATGAATCTATTCAAGCAGAAGTCATTGAAAACCTCATTGCTGCTGCTAAAATTTTCTCATTAAATATTTTTCAAGAGGCTAGCGGCCATGATTTTAAAGCCGCTTTTTCTCAAGAGAGAATCAAATGAATACAGTTACCATTTTTTTGGCAGCTGTTTTTGTTTTTGCTTTTCTTTTTAAGGAGTAAAATAACTAATAAATTAATAATGTTTTATTACCGGATAGCCTGAAAAGCCTGAAAAGCCTGAAAAATAAAGTATGGAATTTTCAAGAATTTCAAAGAGTAGCGAAGAATCTAAAGATAAAGTAGCTAGGCCTGTTGATTGTAGACGCTGTGTTCATTTTTCTGTAACATGGCAAGAACCCTATCGATATGCTTGCCGAGCTTTTCAGATGAAGACTCGTAATCTGCCTATCTATCATGTTCGTAAAGAATCTGCCATGGATTGCCTTTATTATCAAGAGAAAAAATTCAAAAAAAGAAACTCAAGGGATGAAAAGTAAGGAGATAGTTGGATTTTTTGACTAAATTTTGAAATTATTAAGGTTATTTAAGGGCAGCTGCTTCTACCATGAGTTGCTCTTTTCATATCTAATTTTTTGATTTTCTTTTAAATGTTTCTTTGATGAAAAAAAATACAAGACCATCATCAAAGCTTTGGTACGAAGAAGGGCTAGACATTTGAAATTTATTTTTTGTAAGTGTTAGTTTTGAAATTTATTTTTGTAAGTTTTAGTTTTCTCGTGATGCTTTGACTCCGTGTAAGACTATGACATATTTGAAAAATAGAAAAGGAAAGAGGACGATTAGATATCAGCTGTTTAAAAAAATTGTAGCCTTCAACGAAAAATGGGTTCATTTTTCTTGTTTTTCAAGAAAAAAAAAGTTTTTTCTTTTGGGAACTATTGTTTTTTGTTTTGTTTTAGCAGATCTAACTACGAAGTATTTTATGGTATCAATGCTCATTCAGCCGTATACGGGTACAGAGATTCTTGAGAAGGATCAATGGCTTATAGAATTCCATGATGCTACTGGCAAGGAAGTTTTTATTACTAAAGAAATACATGTTATTTCCAATTTTTGGTCTTTTGTGTATGTGCGAAATTATAATATTGGTTTTTCAGCATTAAGGTTCTTAGAGGATTACTTTTCTAAGGCTATGCTTAAAATAATTTTTGTTGTTTTGCAATCGTGTGCTGTTTTTCTTTTTGTGCTAACATTTTTTTGGAAGGAACAAAGACATGTATTGGGAGTTGCCTGCATTGTAAGCGGTGGCTTCGGCAATATTATTGATAGAGCTACTAGGGGCTATGTTGTGGATTTTGTGAAATGGTATTGGGCAGACTCGCCGCTTGCTTTGTTTAATCCTTGGCCTATTTTCAATTTAGCCGATGTTTTTGTTTCCTCAGGTTTGGCCATTTTACTGTGGAGTTTGCTTTTCTCTCATTACTCGCGGAGCGGTGCATCTTTGAAATAAATCAAGCTTATCACCATGACTGAAAAAAACACAGGTAAACCATTAGATGATAAAAATGGACTTCGGGTTAACGTCTATGGGAAACTAGAGGACGTTGTTCCTATTGTTGTTGAGTATCAAAAAAGACATGCAGATGGTAAGGATGTAGAAGGCTTAATGAATTTAATCATGATTCAGCTTCGTCCCTATATTACCAATTACCCGCATTTTGCTTTTCGGAAAAATGACGAAGACTTGAAATCTGATTTTTTTATCTATATTTATGAACGTTTTGAGAGCGTTGTTCGCAAATACGACCCAGCGCTTGGCAAGTTTTCTACGTATTTGTCCATCAAGCTAAAGCATCACTTTTTTAACTACATGCGCCGTTTGAAAAGCAGGAATAAGATACGAGTTAGCACCTATACACTGGATTCCACTATTGAAACAGTATCGAGAGATGAGGATGATGTGCTTTTAAAAGTTGCTGAAAACGAATCTTATATGAACGAAAAAAAAATAAAAAAGGACTTGTTTAAAGAAGTTGAGGGCGACTTATTCCGATTTCTCTGCATTAAGCTTTATTACATAGACTTTTTTGAAGATGATGACTTTTCGAAGCTAGTGCTTTATTTGGATTTCAAATCTGAAAAACTAAAAGACAGCCTGCACGATGAAGTTTCTAACCTCCAAGATGAGATTTTTAAGAAGAAAAAAACAAAACTGTATTATGAGCTTTGTTTAAACAAAATTTACCAACAAAGACTTGAACGCCAAAACAAAATTATAAGTTTAGATAATCAGGCTGATCTGGCAGAACTTCTTGAAAAACAAAAAAAGGTAAGTGATAGAAAAGAAAGCCTTTTAAATAGATATCATGCTGTAAACATCTTCCCTTCAATGAAATCGGTTGCTGATATTATGCGGTCAGAACCTAATAAAATATCTAATGTTATTAATTACTATAAAAAATATCTAAAAAGAAAAAGCGAAAATAATGCCTATTACTAATTTATTAAAAAAAAAAGAGTAATTTATTAGTTTATATAAATTTCTCGCAAGCAAAAATATGCTGAGCTATGGAGGCCATTCATGCATAAACGTCAAAATTTCAATAGCCTAGAGCGCATTGACAAACTTTTCAGTGTCTTAGATGATGAAGACTTCGTCGTTTCTGGCGTATATCTTTCGAAATTGGCTGAAGATAACGTTGTAAATAAGAAAATGTTGAGTAAATATTTTTTGGATTCTACTTCTATTAAAGAAGTAAAGTTTTCTGAATTAGAAAAAATTCTTTACTAATTCTTACATCAGGCTACTTTTTTTACTAAAGCAGTAAAAGAAGTTTCTGAATAGAATACTATTATGCCACTGTTTAATGCAGTTCTTCATGAAAGGTTTATGCTTTTCTGTATAGGGAGTTTAAGGTTATTGTGTTTTGTGCATTTTTAGTGTTACTTAACCTTTTAACAAGGTAAAATTTATTTTTCAGCGTATTTGCTTTGCTACAAGTAGATGTGCTTAAATTAGGATTTTTTTAAAATTATTTCTTAAGTAACTTTAGCGATGTATAATTAAAAAAAGCATGTATTCACTATCAATAACAGTATTAAGGCTTTTCAATTTAGCATAAGGCGTAGGGCTATTATCTTAGCAAACTCCTTTTAGAGAAATGGCTAAAAATTCATTTACACCCTGGGATGGTATTGAAAATGTTCTCTTTCCGTCCTCTAAAGGGGGCAAGGGGCATAAAAAAGATAAAAACCTGGATTCTGCTCCTAGTTTTCAGGTGGCATGGACCGATGCTGGTTGGGAAATACAGAAAGGTGCAAGCTATAAAGACCCTGGCATAAAAGAAAAACAAGAAAAATCGCTTGTATTAACACGCCGAGGGACGCCTGCTAAAGAAAACAAAAATGTTGTTGTTGATGAGCTGAATTTATCGGATAAGCATGCTATTCGTTTCTGTTATCCTTCGAATTTCTATTTCACAATTTCTTTTCCGAAGACCAATAAAGGGCATGTAGGAATTTTCTTTGTTTCCTTTGAGTGGCCATCTAGCGTATATGCCGTAAATTTTTTAAAAATTAGTAAGTCTAAATCCTTGCTTTTGCATAAGAAAGATCCTAAAAAAGTGCTTGAGAATCGTGCTTTTGAGGTTAAAGAAGGCTGTGAAATTACAGCTACTCTTGATTATAAAAAAAGTAATAATAATAAGCTTTTTTCGTTAAAGGTAAGAAAAAATACGCTTTTCTTAGAGTGGTTTTTCTGTGATTGAGACCAAGGCTAGCTTTTCCTAAGCTAGATTTTTGTTTTTTTTTGATTTATATTGAAAGCAGAGACAAATATACATAGTTAGCATATCTAAGATGTACACATATTTAGCATATCTAAGGTTGTGGCTACTTTTCTTGGTTAATAAAACTAGAGAATTCTGAAATTTCAAAGATTGCCTGTATAATAAAGGCAACTGTTCTTTAGCCTATAGTAAAAGTGTAAAAGTATTACAAAGAAATGAAATTTGAAAGACCTGCCAACTCCTAACAGGAAACAGGAAACAGGCATGTAGCTATAGGTGTATTCTCTATCTAAACATCTAAGCCTCTATGCTTATTTCTTTGCTTATACGCCATTGGAAGAAGAGAAGACTACTTTTCTTAAAGCCTATAACAAGCAATACTCGGCTAGCTTCATGGAAAGTTTGCTTAGCGATCTAGCAAAAAACATCAAAGCGAAAGTACTGCAACGTTCTAAAAAAAACTATCGGCCCTTGGGTGCAAGTGCTACTTTGATACTAGGCCATGCTGATACGCCGTTGGAAAAACAAGTTTTGGCATCTAGCAGTGTATTGCATCTTGATAAGAGCCATGCGGCTATACACAGTTATCCAGAAACACATCCTAAGATAAAATACAGCAGTTTTCGAATAGACCTAGCGCTATGCACTTGCGGAGAAAGCATGAGCGCTGCTTTCTATCATCGTTTTTTGGAAATTTTTCCTTGCGATGTTATGTTCTTAGAACATAAATTACGCGGCTTTAGCCATGATGGTGATGGCAACATCGTGGCTAGCGATGATTCGTTTTTTGCGCTTAAGCAGTTTTCCCAAACGCTTGATTCCAAGAAATTTGTCTCTAAAAGCCTATCTGATGCGCCGAAGAAACTTAGCTTTCTTAAATTGAGGCGGAAAACGATGCCTGAAGAAAGAATGTATTTTCAGCAAAAAAAATTGGCCAGCCGAGCAAGGCTAGCTAAAAGAGAACTCTTGCCGGTTATCGATAAAGTGTATAAAGACTTGTTTTGATGTATGTTTTTTTGCTATGGCTTAGCTAGAGGTGTTGGCGTTTTGAATAAACATGTTAGCTAACGAGCCGCAAGCCGCAAGCCACTTTAAACCCAGCCGTATTTGAAAAACTTTTTGTATAACTGCCAGTAAAGCCAGCGATTGCGCCTTGGCAATGGCGGGAAGCTGTTCACTCTTTTCAACATAAGCTTAGGATGAGTTTTTTTAAATACTCGGCAAGCTACAATATCTTCGAAGATGGTGTCTTCTTTTAACTGAGCTATAATCCTGTGTAAGTCTTGGGCAGAATGCCCCCAATGCAATGAATCTTGATGCTTTTTTTTGGCTACCATTTTCTCGGGCTTCTTCACCCAACCGTAATGGTAAATGTGTGCTTTACTCTGTAAAGCCTTAGGACGTTTTTTTTCTAAGCCATGAAAGGTAACGGCATCTAAGGCAGAAAATATTTTTTTATTGTTACGAATCGCTCGTATTTCTTTTTGATAGTACCAAGGCTGTATGCTCTGATAATCACCTTTGAAGTGATAGTATAAGAAGCGAATGGCATCAATAGTTGTGCTGGCATCGGCTTTGGCTATATCGGCTAAGATAGTTGCGTAATCTTTTTCATGAAGCACTTCATCTGCTTGTAAATAAAAGCCCCAGTCTCCAGATATCTGCGACAGGGCGATGTTTGTTTCATCACGAAAAAGTTTTCCGCCAGCGTTGTTGCTATCATCCCAGTTGCGCTGAATAATCTTAATTTTTGGAGAGCCAATACTCTTTATTAGCCCTAGGGTATTATCATTGCTTTTGCCATAGTTAATAACATACTCATCAACTATAGGGAGCAGCGAGTTAATAGATTCAACTATAGGAAAGTCATATTTTTCAGCATTTCTAATAATGGTAAACCCACTTACCGATATTTTTTTTTTCATGGTTTTTGATGGAGAATCTTATTTTCTCAAAAAGGAAAAGAAAGAATAGCCGCTTTCTTCGATAAGTGTAAGCATATCATGGACGGGAAGCCCTAAGATGTTATAAAAAGATCCTTGAATATTATCTAAAAACAAGGCCCCCAGGCCTTCAATGCTGAAGCCTCCGGAGGCCTTTGGTTCAAATACCAAAGAAAAAAGTTTTTTTCGTGTAGCCGGGCTAAAGTTGCTATAGGCCTTAATACTGCTTTTTGTTACGTTAAGCAAGGTTGTCTTGTTACGAGGATTGTAAAAACAGAGGGCTGTCCATACGTAGCTACGGTTTTTCAAATAACATTCAAACATCTGTAGTCCATGTTTTTTGCTTAAGGGTTTTTCGAAAATTTTCCCGTTACAGCTTACTAAGGTATCGGCAGCAAGGATGCAGTTTTCAGGAAAACGTTTGAGTACGATTTCAGCTTTCAGCCGAGCATTCGTCTTTACTAGATAGCCTATAGAGTGTTTTCCATCGGCTTTTATTTCTTTGGCTTGGCTATCTACGGAAATGAAATTTAAGTTTAACTCTTGTAAAATTTCAATCCTGCGTTTAGAACGGCTTGCTAAGATAAGCGGCTTAGACATGGTTATTTCAAGTAATTTCAGAGCTTAAGGATTTTATTAAAGTAAAATTAGAAATCGGTATGTAAAGAAGCTTCCCCTATAAAATGGAAACCTAGCTGCTGGTAAAACAAAGAGTTTGTAATAAGATTACAAGTGTGAGTATAATCTTATTATAATTCTTGTATGGAGTATACCATGCTAGTTTTAATAGTTAAACAATATCTTATATGAACAAGCGCTATCAAAAAATACAGAAGAAAGCATTACGAGATTTTTTTAGTAAAGAAAAAATTCTAGAAAAACTGCCGAATAAAGAACGGGCGCTTAAAAACTTTCTTTACTTTGAAAGCCTGCATAAAGATTCTTTACCTCATGTAGATGGTAGCCAAGATGGTCTTGAATTTTGGAGGCAGTTGTTGCTGCTTTTTTCGAACAGCATAGCGCTTAGCTGGATGGTCATGCAGCGGCCTGCCTTACTTGAAAAATGCCTGCCAATAAAAAAAGAAAGTGCTGCGATGTTTAAACAACGTTTAGATGCGTTGTATGAAAAATTTTGTGATAAGCTGGCTAAGCAGACAGAAAATGAAAAGAGAGATTTGGCTTTTTCCCAAGATGAAAACCTTTTAGCCTTAAGGATATTTAAACTGGAAGAGTTCATACATATGTCGCTAAGCGATTATTTGAAATGGGATAGCTTTCGTGAGACAATAGCAAAAATATCCTACTTTGCCGATATCTGCATTAAAAAAGCATTTGTAGCCTCTGGTTTAGCCGGCGAGAATATTTGCATACTGGGCATGGGAAAGCTGGGCGGCCAGGAGCTAAACTATAGCTCTGATATAGATATTATGTTTATATCGGCTGAAGATACCCCGATGCGGGATAAAAAAATACTACGAAAAATACGAAACTTCATCGACTTGCTGGATGCTAAAAACTACGGCTTTCCTGTTTTCCTCGTAGATTTGGATATTCGACCAGAGGGAAGTAGCGGCGAGCTATACCTTTCTCTTCCGGCTTGCAGAGCCTATTATGAAACACGGGCCAGTATTTGGGAGCGTTTAGCTTTGCTGAAGGGAAGGTGCATCGTGGGACCTGCTCGGCTAACTGCTGAAGTAGAGCTTCTTCGCAAAAAAGTTGTTTATCAAAAAAACGTTTCTTCAAATGATATGCTCGTGAATATCTTCAACATGAAAAACTCTATTGAAGAAAGTCTTCGCTTAAAGCATCGGCAAAAAGATCCTGCTAGGCAGTTGCTAAAACATTTAAGCGTGCTAGAACGTAACGTGAAACTTGGCACGGGCGGCATCCGTGATATAGAATTTTCGCTGCAGTTTCTTCAGCTTCATCACAGTAGGTTCAGCAATCTTCCAGATGACAAAAGCAGCTTAACCAGCCTAGACACTTTGTTGCGTTACAACATTTTGCGCCGCCGTGAATATGAACTCCTTGAGAAAAATTATATTTTTCTGCGCAGAGTAGAACATATTTTACAGCTTAAAGATTTGAAGAGCATCAGGGAGCTGCCGCTTGGTTTTCCCGAGCTTCGCACACTTGTGAGTATCTTAGATTATCCCCGAGTGCATGCTCGAACAGTAAAGCTTTTCATGGAAGAGCATTCTTTAGCGCGTTTTCACACCAGACGAATTTTCAATAGTATTTTTCGTGCTACGGCTCTTTTATTGCGTAAAATAGAAAAAGTAGAAAAAATTCTTGAAGAATCATTGAAGTCTAGTTCAGAAGATAATGAAGGGCCTCTAAAGACACTGGCTTTCTTGCAAGAGCATGTGGCGA
>JAUXHF010000260.1 GCA_030621685.1 Spirochaetota bacterium | reverse complement strand
TATCAAATATCACAAGGATAGCAAGCATGGCTGAAGAAACAACAACAGAAAATAAATCGAAAGACACAGGCATGCATGGAACTATCATTCAGGTCTTAGGAGGTGTGGTAGATGTTAGCTTTGAAAACACAGTGTTGCCCAGTATTCGCACTGCCTTAACCGTTGCCATGCCCACTAAAGGTGATAAAACAAAAAGCAGCGAATTGGTTTTAGAAGTAGCCCAGCAACTCGGCGAGAACCGAGTACGCACCATTGCTATGGATAGCACCGATGGTCTTCGCCGCGGCCTTGCCGTAGTAAACACCGGAAGTCCCATTACCATACCCGTAGGCAAAGGCGTCTTAGGCAGAGTTATGAATGTTGTCGGCCTGCCCATCGATGAAGCTGGCCCCATAAATACCGAAAAAACATATTCTATTTATCGAAATCCGCCGCTTTTTAAAGATCTTTCTACAAAAGTGGAAATTCTTGAAACCGGCATAAAGGTTATCGACTTACTTTGCCCCTATGTAAAAGGCGGCAAGATTGGCCTGTTCGGCGGAGCTGGCGTGGGCAAAACCGTTGCCATTGGCGAGCTTATCCACAATATTGCCCGCGAGCATGGCGGCTATTCTGTTTTTGCCGGCGTTGGGGAGCGCTCTCGTGAAGGCACCGATTTATATCATGAACTTGGCGAATATGGTGTTCGTGATAAAACAGCCTTAGTCTACGGACAAATGAACGAGCCACCAGGAGCTCGGGCTAGAGTGGGGCTTACGGGGCTATCTGTTGCCGAATATTTCCGTGACGAGATGCATCAAGATGTGCTTTTCTTCATTGATAACATTTTCCGATTCACTCAAGCAGGCTCGGAAGTCTCTGCTTTATTAGGACGCATTCCTTCGGCCGTTGGCTACCAGCCAACCCTAGCCACCGAGATGGGCGAACTGCAAGAGAGAATTACTTCTACCTCCACAGGCTCGATTACTTCGGTGCAGGCCGTTTACGTGCCAGCCGATGATTACACCGACCCAGCACCGGCTACCACCTTTGCTCATTTAGATGCCACCACCAACCTTGACCGCGGGCTTGCTGCCTTAGGTATTTATCCTGCCGTAGACCCTTTAAGCTCCACTTCTCGTGTGTTGCAGGCCGATATTGTAGGGGAGCAGCATTACAGCGTAGCCAGAGGCGTGCAATCCATTCTCCAGCGCTACAAAGAGCTTACCGATATCATCGCTATTCTAGGCATTGATGAACTTAGCGATGAGGACAAAACCATCGTCCAACGTGCACGTAAGATTCAGCGCTTTCTCTCGCAGCCCTTTTTTGTAGCCGAGGCTTTCACCAACGCTCCCGGAAAATATGTTAAACTTTCAGATACCGTCCGTTCTTTCAAGGCTATTTTAGATGGCAAGCACGATGATCTTCCCGAGCAGGCTTTTTACATGATTGGCTCTATTGAAGAAGCTGTAGAGAAAGCCAAAAAGCTTTAAGCAAATTAAACGAGCTACTATTTAAAGTAACGTGCTAATCGAAAAAAAGAGGCTTTGTTATGGATGAAAATTTTTTCTCTTTAGAGGTGATAACCCCAGATAAGACGCTTTTTAGCGACAAGGTTACCCAGCTCATCGTTCCCGGCCAAAGCGGCCGTTTTGGAATACTCAAAAACCATGCTCCCTTTGTATCGCTGATACAAACTGGAGAGCTGCTTATTACACTTCAAAACCTTCAGCAAAAAAGCCTTCAGCTTAACGGCGGCATCTTCAAGGTAGAACATAATACCGCCATCATTACTACCGAGTAAAAATAATTACTTAAGCTGGCTGGGGCTGGAGCAAAAGCTCAATGGGTTACTGGTTACTGGCTAACTTAAGGCTCAGCTGGAACACAAAAAAGCTCTAAGGGCGCGCTAAGCTAAGCTGCCGGCATCTAAGCAACTCTGTTGTATCTGGTGGCAGGCCTTTTATTCATCCTGCTTCCCTCCCCAATTTTTTTCGCCTAGAAAAATCAAAGCGCAAAGAGCAAAGAGCTGAAGGTTACTCTTTAAAGTATAAGCTGTTTGTTTAACTCACGCTGCATGCTTCTAAGCGGCATCATTTCCCCATTTTTTTTCGCATATTCTATTCCTTTAATAAGAATAGATTGAACCTTCGCCTTATTGCTACTTTCCCCAAGCGCTAAAAGGCTCTTAGCATAAAAAAAATAAGCTAATGAGTAACTGGGCTTTATCTGAATAAGTTTTTCAAGCAGCTTGGCGGCTTCGCTGAAATTTTTTTCTTCAAAACAAATTTTCCCAAGCGCAAAGAGCGCGATATCATCCTCGGCATCTTGTTCAATGACCTCTGTAAAGAGTTTCTTTTTCCGTGCGCGCTCGGCTCTTTGTTTTTCTAAGAAAGCCTGCTCTTCTCGTACTTTCGAGCTTTCCTTAGCTGTTTGTTTAAAGGTAAGCAAGGTAGCTCGCTGTTTTTCGGCCTCAGCTTTTTCAATTTCCCCTTGCAACATGTACAGCCTAGAAAGGTTGGTATGCGGCATAATGGCAAGTGGTTGCAACAGGCTTAGCTGCTTGTTAAGCCCCAAGGCCTCCTCCATATCGCCACTATGTTCTGCTATCAGCGCCAAAGCCTCTAGGCTTTCATGATGCAAAGGGTACTTCTTCAATATTCCCTCAAACTTCTCTTTAGCCAAAGCAATATCTT